>JBFMCS010000065.1 GCA_040754315.1 Bacillota bacterium | reverse complement strand
TTTCTGATTGTGGCTCTTCATCTGGTTTCTCGCCTCCTGGGTTTTATCTGGTGTCTTTGACCAACACCATTTTCCCAGGAGGCTTTTTTGTTGTCAAAGGCCATTCAAAACCTCACAGGAATGCTTTACGGCTTCTCACTGACATCCTCACTAAGACCCCCCGTCGCGGTAACATTCTGTCGTGAGTGAGCCACTCCTCTTTGGGTAGCATTATAGGTGAGTGATTGCGTTTCCTTGACAGCGTCTCCCAGCCTAGATATAATGGCTTAGCGGTTCAGGGGCGTGATCCAGTGAAAGTTGACATCTCCGGACTGAAGGCAGGGGTCGGTCTCTCCAGCGAGCATGCCTTCCATCTCCCGTTCATTAAGGGTGATGGCTGGGAGGATGCCGGTTTTTCGGGGCCCGTGGACATCCAAGTGCGGCTCTTGAACACGGGCGAGGGCATCGTGGCCGGGTTTCATGTGAGGGCAGGCTGCGAGCTCCCCTGTTCAAGATGCACAAGAGATACTGGAGTGTCCCTGGACATGGAGTTCTCGGAGGAGTATCGCCAGGAAGGCACCGTAGGGGATGAGGATTCCCCGTACCTGACCTATGACGGGGACGTCATTGACCTGACAGAGGCTGTAAGGCAAAACCTCCTGCTTAACCTTCCCATGAAGGTGCTGTGCCGGGAGGATTGCGCGGGCCTTTGCCCGCAGTGCGGCGCGGACCTTGCGCAAGGCCCATGCAGTTGCGGGCAGGCCGGGGAGGATGAGCGCTGGGAGACACTGAAGCAACTGAAAGGTACGGAAGAAGGGGGAAGAGACCGTGGCCGTTCCTAAAAGGAAGATGTCCAAGGCGCGGACGGGCAGGAGAAAGGCCCAGTGGAAACTGGAGGCGCCGCCCATCGTGGAGTGTCCCAGGTGTCACGAGCCCAAGGCGCCCCACAGGGCATGCCCGAGTTGCGGATACTATAGGACTCGCCAGGTGATAAAGATGGAGAAGGACTGAGGGTTCATACCAGCGAACAGGCAGCACTGCCTGTTCTTTTCTTTTTAGGTTGACGTTGGCAGGGACAAGAATATATAGTGGGGTTAAGACTAACTCATAATACCACCTAATACGATGAGGTGCTATCATGAGCGAGATGGCGAGCAACAGGAATAGCCCTGCTCTTCCCAAGGAGAAGCGCAGGCAGGTCCTGAGGGAGAAACTCAGGGAGAACCCCTTCTGGGTGGACGACGAGATCGCCCGGTATCTCGGGGTGAGTGTCCAGACGGTGAGGCTTGACAGGATGGCCCTGGGTATCCCCGCTGTCAGGGAGAGGACCAAGGCTGTGGCAGAGCGTACCTACGGCGTGGTCAAGTCCCTAGGTTCTAAAGAGATCGCCGGCGAGCTAGTGGATGTGGTCCTGGGAGAGAGCGCCGTCTCCATCCTAGAAACCACGGAGGACATGGTCTTTGAAAAGAGCCGGGTCGTGCGAGGTCACTACGTCTTCGCGCAGGCCGATTCCCTGGCCATCGCCCTGGTTGATTCCGACATTGCGGTGACGGGTCTAGCCAACGTGAAGTTCAAGAAGCCTGTGCACTCGGGCGAGCGTTTGGTGGCCCGGGCAGAGGTCATACGCAAGAAGGGCAGCGAATACGTGGTTCTGGTAACCACCAGGAGCGGCGGCGAGCAGGTTTTCCGGGGCAAGTTCGTCGTGGCTGCCTTGTAGAAAGGAGGCCACACATGCGGATTATCCTCGATGCTATGGGCGGTGACAAGGGTCCTGTTGAAGCCGCCAGGGGGGCAGTGGATGCCGCTCGTGACCTGGGGACGGAGGTCATCCTGGTTGGGGACGCCTCGGTGCTGGAGCCCCACATCCGGGGTGCCAGCAGGGTCTCACTTGTTCATAGCTCGGAGACCATAGACCCTGGTGAGCAGCCAGTTGCCGCCATCCGCAGAAAGCGGGCATCGTCAATGGTGATCGGCCTGGAGATGCTGTCAAAGGGTGAGGGTGATGCGATGGTGTCCCCGGGGAACACCGGAGCCCTCCTGGCCGGTGGCTTGATCATCCTGGGACGGGCAGCATCGGTTGAGAGGCCGGCCCTGGCCGTAGCCATCCCGACCCTGGTGGATAGGCCCCTGGTCTTGCTGGATGTGGGGGCCAACGCTGAAGTCAAACCGCGGAACCTCCTGCAATTCGGCCACATGGGCAGCCTCTACGCCGAGAGCGTGCTGGGGCTGGCCAAACCCAGGGTGGCCCTGCTCAACATGGGGACTGAGCCCTCCAAGGGGACCGAGACCTGCCGGGCTGCCTATGGACTTCTCAAGGAGAGCGGGCTCGAGTTCTCTGGCAATATCGAGTCAAGGGACATGTTCTATGGTGTCGCCGACGTGGCGGTGTGCGACGGCTTCACTGGAAACATCCTCCTGAAGTTCGCTGAAGGTATTGGGCTTGCCTTTCTTGGTGTGTTGAAGGACGAGATCACCCGCAGCCGTCACCTGGCGATGGCGGCTACCATGCTCAAGCCAGCGCTGGCCCGAGCTAAGGCCAGGATGGACTACAACAGTTACGGCGGGGCGCCCCTACTTGGACTAGCCAAGCCTTGTATCAAGTGCCATGGCAGCTCCAACGCTGAGGCCTTCAAGAACGGTGTCAGGGTGGCCCTGGAACTAGCAAGAAGCCATGCCATTGACAGCTTGAGCCGGCGGCTCGAGGCCCTGGCGTCCGACCTGTAGACCGAGAAAGGGGCGTCCTGTGACGTGATTCCAAGACGAGCAGCCGTAGTGGGCGTGGGTTCCTCCCTGGGACAGCGGGTCCTCACCAACCAGGACCTTGAGAAGATGGTGGATACATCAGACCAGTGGATCAGGGAAAGGACGGGCATCCTCACCCGTTACATCCTTGAACAGGGGGAAGCCACATCGGATCTGGCCACCAGGGCTGCGCTGAAAGCCTTGGAACACTGCGGCAAGGCCCCTGAAGACCTGGATCTGATCCTCGTGGCCACAGCAACACCGGACATGATCTTCCCCGCCACCTCATGCATGGTCCAGCGGAACCTAGGTGCCCATGGCGCCGCTGCGTTTGACATACTGGCAGGGTGTTCTGGCTTCGTGTATGGGATTGCCACGGCAGCCTCCTTCGTGGAGGCCAGGATGTACGAGAACGTCCTGGTGATTGGGTCTGACGCCCTTTCCCGGATCACCGACTACGAGGACCGTGCCACCTGCGTGTTGTTCGGCGACGGGGCAGGAGCGGCTGTGGTCTCACCCGCCCAGGGGGACGAGGGAATACTGGCAAGCTGCCTGGGGGCCGACGGTCACGGTGCGAGTGTGTTGTGCCTCCCCGCAGGGGGGTCCCTGATGCCGGCCAGCGCCGAGACCGTGGCCGGGAGACAACACTTCCTCAAGATGGACGGGAAGAGGGTATTCGAATTTGCCGTCAAGGTCATGGGCAAGGCATCCAGGCTGGTCCTGGAAAAGGCTGGACTGGACATCGAGGACGTATCCCTCTTTATACCCCACCAGGCGAACATCCGGATCATCGAGGCAGCCCGGAAGCGTTTCAGGGTCCCCATGGAAAGAATGGCCCTCAATCTTGACCGGTACGGGAACATGTCCACGGCATCCATCCCCGTGGCACTGGACGAGGCAGCCCGTTCCGGCAGGCTGAAGGTGGGAGATGTGGTGCTCATGGTGGCTTTCGGGGCCGGGCTCACCTGGGGCGCCAGCGTGGTTCGTTGGGGAGAAATTGCTCAAGGAGGTGGTCAGAATGGGTAGAGTGAGCGTGGTAACGGACAGCACGTCAGACATTCCTGCGGATCTGGCCAGGGAACTGGGTATTACTGTGGTGCCTCTGAGGGTACACTTCGGCCAGGAGACATACCTGGACTACGTCGAGATGTCCCCGGAGGAGTTTTTCCACAAGCTGGCATCATCGCCCCATCACCCCAAGACCTCGCAGCCAGCCCCCGGGGAGTTCGCAAATGTTTACAGGGAGCTAGGCCAGAAGGGGAACGAAGTACTGTCAATACACATTTCCTCTCATCTCAGCGGGACCATCCAATCGGCTACCATGGCCCGGGACTTGGTCCCGGAAGTCCGGGTCGAGGTGGTGGATTCCCGTTCAGCGTCGGTGGGTGCCGCCTTCTGCGTGATCCAGGCGGCCAAGGCTGCCAAGGATGGGCAGGACATGGAAACCTGTGCCCGGGTGGCCAGGGAAACCCTGGAGAAAGTGAGCATCTACTTCGCTGTCGATACCCTTGAGTACCTACATCGTAACGGCAGGATAGGCAGGGCGCAGCACCTATTGGGGAGCCTTCTTAGCGTCAAGCCCATACTCACCATCTCCGATGGGATGGTGGCTCCCTTTGACCGGGTCAGGGGACGCGGGAAGGTAGTGCCTCGCCTCTTGGAGATAGCCCGGGAGAAACTCCCTCCAGGAGGGGAAGTCCTGCTGGGTGTTGTGCATGGGAACGCTCCCGGCCCTGCCGGGGAAATCGTGAAGGATCTGAAGATGTATTACTCCACCAGCGACGTCCTGATGGGGTCAGTGGGGCCCGTCATTGGAACCCATTCGGGCCCCGGTGTCCTGGGCTTGGGAGTGTGCCCTGTCGTTAGGTGGTGATATCGTGAGCGTAGCGTTCCTGTTCCCAGGCCAGGGCGCCCAGTACGTGGGCATGGGGAGGGACCTGTACGAGGCCCACCCTGAAGCCCGGGAGGTATTCCATATTGGCGGTGAGGTCCTAGGCCTGGACCTGGCCGGCATGTGCTTCTCCGGACCCGAGGAACGCTTGATGGAGACCGAGAACACGCAGCCTGCAATCCTGGCGGCCAGCGTCAGTGCAGCGAGGGTTCTGGCAAAGTACGGTGTGAGGCCATCTTGCCTGGCTGGCCTCAGCCTTGGGGAATACAGTGCCCTGGTGCTCTCGGGGTCCATCTCCCTGGAGGCGGCCTTCCACATTGTAAGGGAGCGAGGACGCTTCATGCAGGAGGCTGTGCCTATGGGCAAGGGGGCCATGGCAGCGATAATGGGTCTTGGGCGAAGTGATGTCGAGCGAATCTGCCGGGATACCCAGAGTCACGGTGTGCTGGACATGGCCAACTACAACTGCCCCGGCCAGATAGTGGTTTCAGGAGAGGTGGGGGCAGTGGACAGAGCCATTTGCCTGGCCAAGGAGGCGGGGGCCAAGAGGGCAGTCAGGCTGGCGGTGAGCGCCCCCTTTCACTCGCGCCTGATGCAGCCTGCCGGGGATCGCCTGGCAGCGGTCCTGGAAGACACAGATATCCTAGACCCTTCTATACCTGTCGTCAGCAATGTGGGTGCGACCTACCTCCTGGACGCGAGTGACATCCGGTCGCGCCTGGTGAGGCAGGTGAGCTCACCTGTCATGTGGGAAGACTCCGTGAGGCGAATGAGCCAGGACGGTACCCAGGTATTCCTGGAAGTGGGCCCAGGGACTGCCCTCACGGGCTTCACTAAGCGGATAGCCCCAGAGGCTCAAGCCTTTAGTGTCCAGGACAGTAATAGCCTGGAGAAGGCCCTTGAATGTTGCAGGGGGGGCTGCTAATATGTTACTGGAAAACAGGGTGGCGCTCGTTACGGGTTCTTCCAGGGGGATTGGCCGTTCGGTGGCCCTGGAGCTGGCCAGGAACGGTGCCGCTGTGGCGGTGACCTATGCCAAGGAGGCCCAGGCGGCCGGGGCTGTGGCTCAGGAAATCCGCTCCGCGGGCGGCACCGCCGTTGTGGCTCAGGCTGACGTCTCAGTCCCGGCCGAGGCTATAGCCATGGTGGAGGCGGTCACCCGGGACCTGGGTCCCGTTGACATACTGGTGAACAACGCCGGGATCACCCGGGATAGCCTCCTTCTCAGGATGAAGGAGGAGGATTGGGATCGGGTACTCAGTGTCAACCTAGGAGGCGTCTTCAACTGCACCAAGGTCGCCTTGAGATCAATGATCAAGAGGAGGCAGGGGCGCATAGTAAACGTATCAAGCATCGTAGGACTCACTGGAAACCAGGGTCAAGCCAACTACTCCGCCGCCAAGGCTGGCATCATCGGTTTCACAAGGTCCATCGCCAGGGAGGTGGCCTCCAGAGGCATCACCGCCAATGTTGTCGCCCCTGGATACATCGATACGGAAATGACGGAAGGGCTGCCTGAGGACGCCAAGGAGAAGATGATGGCCCAGATCCCACTGGGGCGGTTCGGCTCTCCTGACGACGTGGCCAGGGCGGTCCTGTTCTTTGCCTCGGACCTGTCCTCCTATGTCACAGGGCAGGTCTTGGTAGTTGACGGCGGGATGGTGATGGCGTAAGTACCCGACATTGAGGAGGTGGGCCAAGTGGCCGAGAAAGACAGCATCTACGAAAGGGTAAAGAAGATTATTGCCGAGCAGCTCGCGGTGAACCCGGGCGAGATCACCATGGAGAGCTCCTTCATCGAGGACCTGGGAGCGGACTCCCTGGACATTGTCGAGCTCATCATGGCCTTTGAAGAAGAGTTTGACCTGGAGATCCCGGACGAGGACGCTGAGACGATAACTGACGTAGGCGAGGCAGTGGAGTACATCAAGGAACATTCCTGACGTATCTTGGCCGAAAGGGGCCTGGAGAGATGGAGCCGGGAAGACGTGTGGTAATTACCGGAATGGGTGCCATCACGCCCGTGGGGACGGGCCTGGACAGGTTCTGGGAGAGCCTGGTCGCTGGCAAGTCCGGGGTGGGAAGGATTACCCACTTTGATCCCTCCGCCCTTGACACCCGGATCGGCGCGGAGGTCAAGGACTTTGACCCCCTTGAGTACATCGACAAGCGAGAGGTCCGGCGGATGGATCTGTTCACTCAGTATGGGGTGGCAGCTACCTCGATGGCCTTGGAGGACGCCGGCATAAAGACGCCCTTTGAGAACCCCCACCGTTCGGGCGTCATCTTCGGCACCGGGATCGGTGGCATTAGCACCTGCTCTGACCAGATGGTGGTCCTCTTGAACAAGGGCCCTAGCCGGGTGAGCCCGCTGTTCATTCCCATGATGATCACCAACATGGCTGCAGGGCAGATAGCGATAATGACAGGGGCCAAGGGGCCCAATACCACTGTTACTACAGCCTGCGCGGCCTCCGCCAACGCCCTGGGGGAGGCCTTCAGGCTCATCCGCCACGGCTTTGCCGACCTCATCATATCCGGTGGCAGCGAGGCCACATTTGTCCCCCTGGCGGTGGCAGGTTTCTGCTCAATGAAGGCTCTCTCCACTAGGAATGATGACCCTGAGAGAGCCTCAAGGCCCTTTGACCGCGACCGTGACGGCTTCGTCATGGGCGAGGGCGCGGGGGTGATGATTCTCGAGGAACTCGAGCAAGCCCGGGCCAGGGGTGCACGGATCTGGGCGGAGATCATCGGCTATGGTTGCACAGCCGACGCCTACCATGTTACCGCTCCCGCCCCTGGAGGGGAGGGCGGACGGTGGTCCATGATCATGGCCATGCAGGATGCGAAAATAGGGCCTGGTGACGTCGACTACATCAACGCCCACGGCACCTCAACCCCGGCTAATGACAAGAGCGAGACCCAGGCCATCAAGGACGCCCTTGGGGAGGAGCGGGCGCACCAGGTGCCAGTGAGCTCCACCAAGTCCATGACAGGTCATCTCCTGGGTGCTTCGGGTGTAGTAGAGCTGGTAGCCACGATACTGGGAATGCATAAGGGTATCATTCACTCCACCGCCAACTATGACTATCCTGACCCCGAGTGCGACCTGGACTACGTTCCGGAGCCTAGGCCAGCCGATGTGAGGGTGGCCCTCTCCAACTCCTTTGGCTTCGGAGGCCAGAATGCCACCCTAGTGGTGAGGCGGGGGGACCTGGTGGGGTGAAAACACAGCGTGCCAGTGCCTTCCAGTGTCTCCTTTCCCGCCTGGAGGACCTGGCTGGAATCACCTTGGACAGAGACCTGGTCAGGCAGGCTCTGGCCCACCGCTCGTATGTGAATGAGAACCCGGGAAACCTCCCTGGCTCCAATGAGCGACTGGAGTTCCTGGGGGATGCAGTGCTGGGCCTTCTGGTTACTCACCAGCTGTATCTCACGGTCCCCCACGGTGACGAGGGGGAACTCAGCCGGAGGAAGGCACTCCTGGTCTCCGAGGCGTCACTGGCGGGCTATGCGGTGGAGTTGGGGGTGGACCAAGCCATCCTGGTGGGCTGGGGAGAGAGGGCTTCAGGCGGCTCGAAGAAGCGATCACTCCTGGCTGACGCCATGGAGGCAATTATCGGCGCACTCTACCTTGCCGGCGGCCCCGAGCCAGCGAGGGGTCTCATCCTTCACTACATGAGCCTCGAGGAAAAGAGTCTGGAGGGGCGGTTACTCGCCGACGCCAAGACCAGGCTCCAGGAGATGCTGCAGGCTGCCCAGAGGGGCCCGGCCTCCTACAGGGTTGTGGCTGAGGAGGGACCGGATCATGCCAAGACCTTCCGGGTGGAGGTCTGGCTTGAAGGGAAGCCCCTTGGGCAAGGGACTGGCCGCAGCAAGAAAGAGGCTGAGCAAGAGGCCGCGTCCTCGGCCCTGAGGAGACTCGATGCACCCTAGAAGGACCTGACGAGATGTGTCACCTTTCCCGCGCAGGGCTGGGCGCCTGTCTGGATGTCCCTGGGGTTCAGCGGGTGTATGTAGAGGTTGCCAGGGTAGGCCAGGCGGAACTCGGGCTTTGAGTTCTTTACGAAGACCACAAGGTCACCGTCGTCTATCTGGGCCTCCGGATCTATCACCAGCAAGTCATCGGCCTGCAGAAAGGGGAAGTAGTCGTTGCCTCGTATGACCAAGGTATACACGTTCTCCCCGAGGGTCCTGGAGTAGTGACCGGGTATGCCCATCAGCACTGGCTTCCCGTCAGTGGTGAAGGTTCTTGCCATGGGCATATCCCCGGGAATGAGGCCGAAGGCCCTGTCCATCAACTGGACGTGCCCTCCGGCCCTTTTCTGGGTTTTGTAGAATTCCCCAGTAAGTACCGCCATTTTAAACCCCTTGATCCCGTAGTAGTTATCCTTTTCCAGCCAGTAGTAGACGGATTTCTCTTCGGAGTAGCCCATCTCCCGGGCGATCTGCTTCACCGTTATGGCTGGGTTGGATTGTATGAGCTGGGCGATCCTCTCCAGGGCTTCTTTTGCCAACTAGCTTCACCTCAAGCCGTGTCTTGTTCGTCCAAGGTCTTGGAGGGAATTACCGTTTCCCCAGCCCAAACCCTTTACAACGTGCGTGTAAAGTTGCTACCGGAAACCTGTGGCGCCGTGCTGGCCTGGGACCTGGGATCCGGCCAAGGAGGAATTTCCAGGGAAATGGAGAAATCTACCCCTGGCATACTCTGGGGGTGGTTAGCAGCAAATGGAGGACACATTCCCTGGCCCAGTCCCCTACTCAAGGAGGTATGCGGGAGTGGAAGTACTAAAGGTGTCAGCCATGTCCAAGCCCAAGTCTGTGGCCGGCGCCCTGGCTGCTGTGCTCAGGGAGAACGGGGTTGCGGAGGTTCAGGCCGTAGGGGCCGCAGCAGTGAACCAGGCTGTAAAGGCGATCGCAATAAGCAGGGGGTTCGTGGCGCCCAACGGTATGGACCTGGTTACTGTCCCAGCGTTTCAGGAGATACGCATAGAGGGGCAAGAGCGGACAGCCATAAGGTTCATCGTGCAACCGAGGTAGAATTGACGATACGTGCCGGGCTCGGACCTGTCTGTCTTGCTGGTGGGGTGCGAGATGGGCAGGTTTTCCATTGGGAGGTGTGGGGTTGTACCTGAAGAAACTGGAGATCTTGGGCTTTAAGTCCTTCGCTGACAAGGCAGTCTTGGACCTCGAGCCAGGTGTCACCGTCATAGTAGGCCCCAACGGGGCAGGAAAGAGCAACATTGCCGAGGCCATCCGGTGGGTCATGGGTGAGCAGAGTGCCCGGATACTACGGGGAACCAAGATGGAGGACATCATCTTCGCAGGCTCCCAGAAGCGCAGGGCGCTCTCCCTGGCCGAGGTGACCCTGGTCTTGGACAATGCCATGGGAGAGGTGGCGGTGGACTTCTCCGAGGTCTCAGTGTCAAGGCGTGTGGACCGCGGGGGGGAAAGCCAGTTCCTCCTGAACCGGGTGCCCTGCCGCCTCAAGGACATCCAGGACCTCTTTGCCGGCACCGGCCTTGGCAAGGACGCCTACTCGGTGATAGGCCAGGGCAGGATCGACGAGATCCTCAACGCCCGCCCGGAAGACCGGCGCGGCATCGTTGAGGAGGCCGCAGGCATAGTCCGTTTCCGGAACAGGAAGAAGGAAGCCCTGAGGAAGATGGAGCACACCGAGAGGAACCTGGAGCGAGTCTCGGACATAGTGGAGGAACTCTCCTCGCAGATGGAGCCCCTCAGGGAAGAGGCCCGGCGGGCCGAGGAGTACCGGAGGTACCAGAAGGAGCTCCTGGACCTGGAGATGGCCATTGCCGTGAGGGAGGCCTTGAAGGCCAGGTCCAGGCTGAGCGAACTCGGTGAGGGGATTGACGGGCTCGCGCGGAAGCGGTCTGGAACCTGCCAGGAGCTGGAGGAAGCCGAAGAGCGGCTGGAGGTGTTGCGGCAGGAGTCGTCTGCACTGGGCGAGGACGAGACCAGGGCCCGGGAGGAGTTCAGCAGGGCCAGCCTGGACATGGAGCGGGGTGCCGCCCAGCTGGAGGCTGTGAAGGAGAGGGCCCAAGGCCTCATGGATGAGAGGGATTCCCTGGGCGCCCAGATAGCGGCGCTCAAGGAGGAGATCGAATCCGCCAAGAGCGTGGAGGTCAAGGACCGGAAAGCCCTGGAGGCCTTTCGCACGGAGGTTGAAGCCCTATCCGGCCGGGTTTTCCAGGAGCAGGCCCGGGCCGGCCAGGCCACCGAGGCTGTGAAGACCTGCAGGGCTAGCCTGGAGGCGGACAAGGCCCAGCTCATCGATATCCTGAACGAGCGGTCATGGGCCGCTCAGAATGCGGAGACGCTTAGGGTGAGGCTGGAATCAGCCCAGCGCCAGGTTGAGAGGCTCCAGAGGCGCCGCCAGGAGGTGGAGGCAGCCATTGAGGGGGTCGCCCGCCAGGAGGCCCTCCAGGGAGCGGAGATTAGGGATCTCAGGCGCCAGGTTGACGACAAGGAGGGCGAGGCCGCTGAGCTCCGGGCCGTGGCGGAGGAGAGGTCCAGAGAGAGGCAGGCCCTGGAGGCCGAGGCGCGGTCAGTCGCGGATAGGCTCACCTCGATTACCTCGAGGCTGAAGGCCCTTAAGGAGATGGAAGCCTCCTTCGAGGGGTTTTCTTCTGGGCCAAGGAGTCTCCTGCGAGCTGCTTCCCGGGACAAGAGCCTTGGAGGCGGCATTCTAGGCCCGGTCGCGCGTCTCATTAGCGTGGAGAGCGGGAAGGAGAAGGCGGTTGAGGCTGCCCTGGGAGCCGCCGCGGAGAACATAGTGGTGCGCAGCCAGCACGACGCCAGGCGCTGCATAGACTACCTGAAGTCCACGAATTCCGGGCGGGCAACCTTCCTGCCCCTGGACCTAATCACCCCAAACCCCCTGGGGCAGGCTGACCTTGAGGCCGCTCAGGGCGCGGGAGGCCTGGGGACAGCACTCTCAATGGTCAAGGCCGAGGCGCACCTCAAGGGGGCACCGGAGTTCCTCCTGGGCAGGGTACTGGTGGCACCCAGCCTTGAGGCGGGGCTTTGCGTGGCCAAGAGCGTGGGCCTCCGCTACAAGGTGGTTACCCTGGAGGGGGAGGTTATCTGGCCCGGAGGCTCGATGACTGGGGGATCCCGGGGCGCCGGGGACAGATCGCGCTTCCTGGCCAGGGCCGATGAGATAAGAGACCTGGAAACCGGTGCTTCATCCTGCCAAGAAGGCCTGGTTCAACTGGAGAAGCGCTCCAAAGAGCTCTCCGGGGCCATGGGGGAGATCAACTCGAGACTGGAGGAGACCGAGGCATTCCTAAAGCAGAGGCAGGCTGCGATGGCGGAGGCAGGAGGCCGCCTCATGGCCGCCAGGGCAGAGGGCGAGCGCCTCAGGGATGACCTGGCAGCCTTGGACTGGGAGGAGGCCCAGGCCCAGGAAGAGGCAGGTGAGAGTGGCCAGGGACCGCAGGCAGACCTTGACGCCATCGCCCTTAGGGAGACAGAGATAAGACAGCGGATAGCCGCTTCCGAAGAGGAGCTCCGGGCGTATGAGGAGGCGCTAGCCGAGGCCTCCAGGGTTCTTGGGGACATCAGGGTTGACGAGGCCAAGCACCGCGAGGCACTCCAGGCCCGGGAGAGCGCCCTGGAGGCGAAGAGGGAAGCCCAGGAGAGGATGGAGCGGGAGCTCGGCCAGAGGCGGGAGGAGCGCGCCAGGCTGGAGTCAAGGCTCTCCGAGGCCACGCAGAGGGCGGCTACTCTCCAGGATGGCCTGGCCAGGGCGACAGGGGCCAGGGCCGCAGCCCAGGCTAGCCTCGAGGCCCTCCGAGATGCCCTGAGGGAGAAGGCGGAAGGGGCGTCCAGCCTGGAGCGGCGAGCCAAGCGCCTCAGGCGGAGCCTTGAACAACTGGACAGCGACATGCATGCCCTGGAATTGGCGAGGGCCCGGGTGGACGTGGAGCTCTCCAACGTCCTTGGCCGCCTGGAGGTGGAGTATCACCTCAGCCTGGAGGAGGCGGCCCAGCGCCTGGACGAACCGGGCATGGTGGACCTCGAGCCCGGGGCAGTGCCTGGCAGGATACAGGAACTGAGGGACCTCATGGCCAGCATGGGCGAGGTCAACCTGGGGGCAGTGGAGGAGTGCAGGAGGGTGATGGCCAGGCATGACTTCTTGGACAGCCAGCGAAAGGACCTCGTGGAGTCGCGCAAGTCCCTGGAGGGCCTCATACAGGATATCGACAGGAGCATCAAGGACCTCTTCCTGGAGACCTTCCGGCAGGTCCAGGCCGCATTCCAGCAGGTGTTCCAGGAGCTCTTCAATGGGGGTGAGGCAAACCTCGTTCTCACCGATGAAAATGACCTCCTGGAGACCGGTGTGGAGATCAAGGCTCAACCCCCAGGGCGGAAGACCCAGAGCCTCTCACTGCTCTCAGGCGGGGAGCGGTCCTTGACCGCCATTGCCCTGCTCTTTGCCCTCCTCACGGTCAAGCCCAGCCCATTTGTGGTCCTGGACGAGATTGAGGCAGCCCTGGATGAGGCTAACGTCCAGCGCTTTGCCCGTATGTTGAGGGCCTTTTCCGAGTCCACCCAGTTCATTGTCATCAGTCACCAGAGGGGTACCATGGAGTGCGCCAGGGCGCTCTACGGTGTGACCATGGAGGAGTCCGGGGTGTCCAAACTCATATCCGTGAGACTGGGGGACAAAGGGGAGGCGGTGGCGGGGTGACGGTGAACAAGGAGAAAGAGAGCCTGGTCTGTCGTTTCCGCAAGGGACTGGAGGCCACCAGGAACCTCCTGGCGAGGGGCTTCCAAGGACGTGATAACGCCAGCCTGGAGCAAGTGGAGGAGGTCCTGGTGACAGCTGACGTAGGTACCAGCGTTACCCAGGAGATAGTGGAGGGCCTCTCCCGGAAGGCAAGGAGCCCCGGCCTGCTGGAAAAAGAGGTCAAGGCGGCCATCCTCAAGGGGCTACAAAGCCAGGAGCGGAGCCTCCACGTGGAGCCTGGGCGCCTTAACGTCATCATGATGGTGGGGGTCAACGGGGTAGGCAAGACCACTACCATGGCCAAGCTGGCCCACCGGTACTCCCAGGAGGGGCTCCGGCCTGTCTTGGCCGCCGGGGACACCTTCAGGGCGGCCGCTGCTGAGCAATTGGAGGCCTGGGCTGCAAGGATAGGGGTTCCCGTAGTCCGGCAGAAGGAAGGCAGCGACCCAGCCGCCGTGGCCTTCGACACGCTGAGGTTTGCCGGCGCCAGGGGGTATGACCTTGTGCTCATCGATACAGCCGGCCGCCTTCACACCAAGGTGAGCCTCATGGAGGAGCTCAGGAAGATCCATCGTGTGGTTTCCAGGGAGGTGGACGGTGCTCCCCACGAGGTCCTCCTCGTCCTGGACGCCACGACAGGACAGAATGCGCTGCAGCAGGCCAGGCTATTCCTGGAGGCCGTTGGCGTCACCGGTATCGTCATGGCCAAGATGGACGGGACGGCCAAGGGGGGTATCCTCATCAGGATTGAACGGGAAGTAGGCATACCCGTGAAGATGGTGGGGATGGGGGAAGGCCTGGAAGATCTCCTGACATTTGAGCCCGAGGCATTCGTGGAGGGGCTCTTCGGTTGATAACCTAAGAGCGTGCGTGATCGTCCCCCCGGCGATCACGCGCCTTGTTACGATCCGCTTCAGACGCCCAGTTCGATGATTCGGACCCCCTGAGGCAGTTCGAAGAGGTTTTCACTCAGGTCTCGCATCTGGAAGTCCAGGAACTCCGCCCTGAACACACCCACAGCAGTTGTGTTGCCCGCCAGAAGGCGGTCCTAAAAAGCCAGGGTGCATGGGTCCTTTGGCCTTGACATTGCCCGTGCCGGAAACTAGAATACTACTGTAAACCATGATGGGTTAACACTGGCGGTGAGACGGGTGGACAGGCGCTGGTGGATCAGCCTTCTGGGCGACCTCTACGGGGAGCTCCTCACGGACAAACAGAGGCTCTTCTTCCGCCTTCACCATGATGAGGACCTCTCCATGGGGGAGATAGCCCTGCAGCACGGGGTGTCCAGGCCCGCGGTCCACCGTGCCGTGAAGCGGGCGGAGGGCCTCCTATTGGACTACGAGCGCAAGATGGGACTGGGCGCCAGGCTTGTGAGGGACAGGCAGATCCTGTCGGACCTGGAGGCCGCCTTGGCGGAACTCGATGGCAAGGTAGGGCGGGAAAACCAGCGGGGCGTCAAGAGGGCTCGCCAGCTGGTGGCCGCGTTGATGAAGGGATAAACGGGGGGTTGGTCTGGTGGCTTTCGAGGGTCTCGGCCAGAGGCTTCAAGACATCTTCCAACGATTGAGGGGCCACGGCAAGATGAGCGAGGCCCATGTTGCAGCGGCCATGAGGGAGATTCGCCTCGCCCTTCTTGAGGCTGACGTCAACTTCAAGGTGGTCAAGGACTTCTGCGAGAGGGTGAAAGGCCGTGCCGTTGGGAGCGAGGTCCTGGAGAGCCTAACACCGGCGCAAGCTGTAGTGAAGATCGTACACGAAGAACTGGCGAACCTCATGGGGCAAAGCCATAGAAGGCTTGCCTTTTCCCCGAATCCCCCCACCGCTCTGATGCTGGTAGGCCTTCAGGGCTCAGGCAAGACTACCACCGCAGGGAAGCTGGCTCTCCACCTGAAGAACCAGGGACACTACCCCGCCCTGGTAGCGCTGGATCTCAAGAGGCCCGCGGCAGTGGAGCAGCTGGAGCGGGTGGGCAAGGCAGTTGGAGTCCCGGTCTTCCGGCCCCAGGACGAGTCAGTGCCCGCCGCGGCGAGCCTAGCGTTGAGAGAGGCCCGGGCACGGGGGAACGACGTGCTGGTGCTGGATACAGCGGGGAGACTCCACGTTGATGAGGAACTCATGGAGGAGCTGGAGGAGGTTCAGGGCAGGGCCCAACCCACAGAAACCCTCCTCGTGGTGGATGCCATGACGGGCCAGGATGCGGTGAATGTGGCCGAGGCCTTCCACGCAAGGCTTCACTTGACGGGGGTGATCCTTACCAAGATTGACGGGGATGCCCGGGGCGGGGCTGCCCTCTCCGTGCTGGCTGTGACAGGGGCACCGGTGAAGTTCACCGGTACCGGGGAGAAGCTCGAGGCCTTGGAGCCCTTCCACCCGGACCGCATGGCCTCGCGGATCCTTGGAATGGGTGACGTGTTATCCCTGGTGGAGAAGGCCCAGGCTGCCTTTGACCAGAAGAAGGCCGTGGAGATGGAGAGGAAACTCAGGGAACAGGCCTTTACCCTTGAGGACTTCCTGGACCAGCTGAAGGAGGTACGCAAGATGGGCCCACTGGACGAGGTCCTGGGAATGCTTCCCGGCATGGGGAAAAAGCTCCAGGGGGTCCAGGTAGACGAAGCAGGACTCTCCAGGGTTGAAGCCATTATCAACTCCATGACCAGGAGAGAGAGGCTTGACCCATCAATAATAGATGGCTCAAGGAGGAGGCGGATCGCTCAGGGGAGCGGGACCCATGTCCAGGATGTCAACAGGGTCCTGAAGCAGTTCCACGAGATGCAGAAGATGTTCAGGAGGTTCAAGGACGTTCAAAGGGGCAAGAAGAAGGGACGCTTTCCTTTCTAGGTACAACAATCGGAGGTGGGGCGAAGCATGGCAGTGAGGATCAGGCTCAAGCGGATGGGCGCCAAGAAAGACCCATTTTACAGGGTGGTGGTTTCCGATGCCCGTTTTCCCAGGGACGGCCGGTTCATTGAGGAGATAGGATACTACAATCCCTCGTCGGACCCGGCGGTTGTGAAGGTAGAGGAGGATAAGGCCGTGGATTGGCTGATGAAGGGGGCCAAGCCCTCGGAAACGGTCAGGCGGCTCTTCAAGAACCTCGGGATCCTGCGGAAGTTCGGCGAGGCCAAGGGTGAAAGGTAATGATCACTATTGAGGCTGAAGCTATGCAGAAGCTCGTGGGGATCCTGGCCAAAGCCCTGGTGGACAACCCGCAGGCCGTAAGGGTGGAATGCGTTGACCGGGGTGACACGGCGATAGTGGAGATAACGGTGGCCCAAGAGGACATGGGCAAGGTCATAGGGAAGCAAGGCAGGATCGTGAAGGCCATCAGGACAGTGGCGAAGGCTGCCGGTGCCAGGAGCGGCAAACGCGTAAGTGTCGAGGTTCTCTAGGGGGCGTCAAGATGGGCATTACCATCCAGCGCAGGATTGCCGTGAAGACCCGGGTGACCGAGACCTGGAAACGCCGGGCGGCCTCGGAGCTGCAGGAGAACCTCAAGAGCATCGATGAGGACCTTGCCCGCCTGGATGCTGAGGCGCGCAGGGTCAAGGACATGAAGGATTCCAAGAAGGCCGAGCTCATGGGCCGGGGTCTTTCCATGGAGAGGCAAAAACGCGTGGAGCAGAAGGAGGCCGTTTTGCAGAGGCTCAGGGACATCGTGAAGATCGAGATTGGCACCGAAGTGCTGGAGGGGGCTGTCGAGGGGCCCGTGGAGATCAGCGAGGGGGACGACTGGTCCCGGGCTGTCTCCGCTGAGGTGGTCCTCCAGGATGGTATAGTCGTTTCCATACGGGAGGATAAACGGTGACCCAGGTGGTCATAGGGAGGATCACGTCACCCTTTGGAACCAGGGGAGAGGTCAAGGTGCTCCCCGAGACGGACTGGCTGTGCCGTTTCCTGGTGCTGGAGGAGGCCACCATCCTGCGGGAAGGGTACCCCCCCCAGCGGCTGGCGGTAGAGGGAGTCCGATATCACGCCGGGCGAGTCATCCTGAAACTAAAGGGTGTGGACGATATGACCAGGGCCGGGGGACTCAGGGGTGCCCAGATAGCCGTCTTGGCCAAGGAGCGAGTCCATCTGCCACCAGGGCACTACTGGATCGGCGACATTGTGGGGATGGAGGTCTGGCTCGAGGAGGGCGAAAGACTCGGTACTGTGAAGGACGTGCTGAGGCCAGGAGCCAACGATGTTTACGTGGTGGATACCGGCGACGGTGAGGTTCTGGTGCCTGCAACCCATGAGGTCGTGAGAAACCTGGACATCACCAGGGGACGCATGACCATCAGGCCCATCCCGGGGCTTCTTGACTAGGGGTGCTGTCAGTGAGAGTGGACATCGTCACTATATTCCCCGGCATGTTCCGGGGCCCTTTGCAAGAGAGCATGGTGGCAAGGGCGCGGGAGACTGGCCGGGTGGAGATAGGGGTCGTGGATCTCAGGGACTACACAGAGGACCGCCACAGGGTTACCGATGACGAACCCTATGGGGGTGGCCCTGGAATGGTCATGAAGCCGGAGCCGTTCTTCAAGGCCGTCCAGGACCTGTCTGGGCCTCGGAGCCGGGTGGTGTTGATGTGTCCCCAGGGGGAGCCCTATGACCAGCGGTGGGCTGAAAGGCTCTCCAGGGAGGAGCACCTGATCCTCCTGTGCGGGCACTACGAGGGGATCGACGAGAGGGTGAGGCTCTGGGCGGACTACGAGATATCCCTGGGGGACTTCATCCTCACAGGCGGTGAGATAGCGGCCATGGCTGTCGTGGATTCAGTGGTCAGGCTGCTCCCTGGGGTTCTTGGGCACGCCTCCTCAACCAGCCAGGATTCCTTTGCCCAGGGTTTGCTGGAGGGTCCCCAGTACACCAGGCCCAGGGAGTTCCGGGGCCATGCTGTCCCCGGCATACTGCTTTCCGGCAACCACGATGCCATCAGGCGGTGGAGAAGAAAAGAAGGGCTGCGCAGGACCCTTGAACGCAGGCCCGACCTGCTCAAGAAGGCGGATCTGAATGAGGAAGACACCAGACTCCTCCAGGAGATCGGTGAGGAAACGATGAGGCCGGAAAGCCCATAGTCCAGGAGGTGTGGCTCGAGTGGATATCATCAAGGGTATCGAGATGGGTTACATGAAGCAGGATGTGCCTAACTTTGGCCCAGGAGACAGGGTAAAGGTCCATGTGAAGGTGGTTGAGGGCGGGCGCGAGAGGATCCAAGCCTTCGAGGGAACCGTCATCAAGAGACGGGGAGGGGGCCTTTCGGAGTCCTTCACAGTCCGGCGTGTTACCTACGGTGTAGGGGTGGAGCGCACATTCCCCATTCACTCGCCACGGGTGGACAAGGTCGAAGTGATACGGAGGGGAGACGTCAGGAGGGCCCGCCTGTACTATCTCAGGGGTCTGAAGGGCAAGGCCGCCAGGATCAAGGAAAAGATGTAGGCCTTCATGGCCAGGGGGCAGATATCCGATGACCTCTTTTCCGCTGTCGAGGACCGTGAAAGACGCAGTTGAGACTCTGGTCCTGGCGTTGATCCTTACCCTTGTCATCAGGGGGTTTCTCATGGAATCCTTCCAGGTCAGGGGGCAATCCATGGAACCCACGCTTCATCACGGCGAGCGGCTTCTGGTCAGCAAGTTGCTTTACAGGTTCAGGGAGCCCGAGCGGGGAGAGATAGTGGTGTTCCGCTATCCCCGGGACAACAGGACGGACTTCATAAAAAGGGTCCTGGCTCTTCCTGGGGACAAGGTTGAGATGAGGCTTGGCCGTCTTTACATCAACGATCAACCCGTTGAGGAGCCCTACGTTTACCATGCAGGCATGTTCACAATGCCGCCCCTGGTGGTGCCTGAGGGACAGGTGTTTGTCCTGGGTGACAACAGGACAAACAGCGAGGACAGCCGGGTGTTCGGCCCGGTAGACCTGGAGAACGTCAAGGGGAAGGCCTTCGTTGTCTTCTGGCCCCTTCCCAGGGTCCACGTTCTTGGAGTGGGGGTTACGGGCGATGAGCGGTGGCTGGTCTCGGTGGCTGGCAGCCTCTTTGCTTCCCGCACTCTACCTGGATTTGCCGCCGGGAACAGCCATGGGGGTGTGTCACCTTGAGCCGGTCTCCCCTGGGCAGGCTCGCCAGGGAGGTTGCGGAGACGCTGGTGATAGCACTGGTCCTGACCTTTTTCATCAGGGCCTTCGTGGTGGAGTCATACCTCATCCGGGAACACTCAATGGAGCCTACCCTCTTTCACGGGGAGAGGGTTTTAGTCACGAAGATCTCCTACAGGTTCGCAGAGCCCAAGGCTGGGGACATCGTTGTGTTTGCCCACCCCGAGGAGGAGGTCGACCTTGTCAAGAGGGTTGTTGGCCTGCCCGGGCAGACCGTCGAAGTAGTCTCCGGACGGCTGTACGTTGACGGCGAGCCTGTGGATGAACCATATGTCAGGCGTCCCGGATCGGGGGATGCGGCTTCCATGACTGTTCCCGAGGAGTACCTCTTCGTAATGGGCGACAACCGTGTCAACAGCAAGGATAGCCGGTACTTCGGGCCTGTGCCCCGGGCAAACGTCAAGGGGCGGGCTTGGCTGGTATACTGGCCGCCCAGCCGGGCTCAGGTCCTGGGCTCCGGTGACTAGAAGGGGGAGTAGCCTGGTGTCCCAGATCTGGTTCCCAGGCCATATGGCCAAGACCAGGAGGCTCATGAGAGAGAACCTCCGGCTTGCCAGCCTGATCCTGGAGGTAGTCGATGCCAGGATACCGTTTTCCGGGAGGAACCCAGATATCGGCCGGATTGCCGGGGACAAGGCCCGGTTCGTGGTATTGAGCAAGGCTGACCTGGCGGACCCCAAGGCCACAGCTGCCTGGCGCAGGCTCATGGGGGATGCCGGGGAAAAAGCCTTTGAGGTGGACGCCCTCTCTGGCGCAGGGTGCCGGCAGCTCCTGGCGGCGTGCGAGACCCGGGCCCCTCGGGTTGGACCCCTCAGGGTCATGGTGGTTGGAATACCCAACTCGGGGAAGTCTTCCCTAATAAACCGGATGGCCGGTAGGAAGAGCGCGCGATCCGGGGCTCTTCCCGGTGTGACCCGGGGGAAGCAGTGGGTGATGGCATCAGACCGCCTGGAGATCCTGGACCTGCCAGGTGTGCTGTCCCCCCGGAAGGGGGGCAGGAACCTGATCATGCGCCAGGGCGCCGTGGGCGCCCTGGACGAAAGGGCCATTGACCCGCTGGAGGTTGCCCTCTACCTTCTTGCCTCCGTGAGGATTGAGGAGGGGCTGAGGTCCCGTTTTGGGCTGGAGGCCACCGGCGACCCCCAGGAGGATCTGAAGGCTGTGGGGGCCCGGCTGGGGTGCCTCCGGACAGGCGGTGAAGTGGACATGCAGAAGGCGGCGATTCTTTTCCTAAGGGACTACCGTAACGGCAGGCTGGGAAGGTATACCCTGGAGGGCCCTAGTGAGACCAGGGAATAGGGCCTTGGGTGCGCGGCATGCCGGTGGGAGCACGATATAGGTCAGGGGTGGTGCCCTGGTGGCGGGAGAGACGGGACGCTGGGTAAGCAGCCTGGAGGCCAGGGGATACTCGGCCTTGCTCCAGGTGGTGGCTAAGAGGGCACGCGCCAGTGACCGCAGGGCCACCCACTTGGCGTTCCGCCGGGAGAGGGAGCGCCTCCTCCGGCGGTTCCACTACGAGAGGGAGGCCCGTGGCCAGGGGCATCTCAGGGTGGCCGGTGTGGATGAGGTCGGGAGGGGGTGCCTGGCTGGTCCGGTTGTGGCCGCCGCGGTCATCCTGCGGGGTGAACCCCTCATACCCTGCCTGGATGATTCCAAGTGCCTGAGCGAATCCCTGAGGGAGGCACTCTTTCCCCTGGTATCCTGGGAGGCCGAAGCGATGTCCGTGTGTTTCATGGGACCTGACTACATCGACCAGGTGAATATCCTCAGGGCTACCCAGGAGGCCATGCGAAGGGCGCTGCAGAGCCTCCCGGTGTCCCCCGGCATGGTCCTAGTGGACGGGGACACGGCCATCCCGGGAATCCCCTTCCCTCAGAGGGCGCTGAAGAAGGGAGATGCCCTCAGCGCCTCCATCTCCGCAGCCTCTGTCATTGCCAAGGTCCTGCGTGATCACTACATGATGTCCCGGCACGGGGACTTCCCTCCATACAACTTCAGGCAGAACAAGGGGTATGGGACCAGGGAGCACTGGGAAGCCATCAGGACGCATGGGCCATGTCCCATTCACCGGGGGAGTTTCCTGGAGAGTCTGAGACAGGTTACCTTCGACTTTTAGTGAGGCCGCCGGGTAACCCAGGGCACGATGATTCACGCCACCTCACCGGAAGGAGGGTGATCGATGGACAGGATCACAGTCATCACCGCGGACGTGGTGGACTCCCGGCGCCACGCTGACCTCGTAGAGCGCCTAGGCGAAAGACTCTCCTCCCTAAATCATCCAACCATCGTCACAGGGTTCTCCGTATCCAGGGGGGACGAGATCCAGGCGATGCTCCGTGGGTGGCTTAGCGCTCCGGAGGTCATCCGGCACCTGAGGTACGCGTGCCGCCCTGCAAGGCTGCGGGTGGGAACGGGTATAGGTGTGATCCCTCACGCTTCCCTGCGGGATGACCCGTGGATGATGAACGGGCCTGCCTTTCACGATGCCAGGCAGGCGCTGGACACTGCGAAGACCCAGAAGAGGGCCACCGTGGCCAACACGGGCGTCAAGGGGTTCGACGCATTCCTGAACTGTATCTGGAGCCTTGTAGACTCAGTGCAAGAGGGCTGGACCGGGAAGCAGTGGGAGGCAGTCTGCTTGTACGAGAGGGAAGGCACCTACGCCAGGGCGTCGGCCGTTCTCGGGATCTCACCACAGAACGTCCAGAAGCGGTGCAAAGCGGCGCGGTGGGACAGGGTGAGGGAGGCCGAGAGGGTGCTTGCGGGCACCGAGGCCTATCTAGAGAAGTATCACCTCCTACTGGGGGAGACCGGAGTTTTCACCGATTAGAGGGTGATGAGCATGGCCTACTTCTACCTCTCCATGCTGGCCCACGCGTTATGATCTCCCGCCGGGAAAACCCACCCTTTTAAGGGTGGGATGAAAGGCGGCTTGCTCGTTTGAAGTGCTTCTGGTATGATTTAAGTAGGTGAAAACAATATGCGCAAAACATTTAAGTACCGTATCTATCCATCCAGAAAGCAAGTCCAAACAATGCGGCAATGGTTTGAGGAATGCCGTTGGTTGTTTAACTATTTCCTTGCTGAACGCAAGGAAGCATGGGAGCAAAGACAGAAAAGCATTAACTATCACGCTCAAGCAACAAGCCTTCGCACACTCAAAACGCATCGCCCCTCGCTCGCCAGCGTTCATTCCCAGGTTCTGCAAAATGTCGCTGTCCGCATTGACCTTGCCTTCAAGGCTTTCTTCCGCAGGATCAAAACCGGGGAGAAGCCCGGCTATCCCCGCTTTCGTGGGAAA
>JBFMCS010000064.1 GCA_040754315.1 Bacillota bacterium | reverse complement strand
CTGCGGAGCGAGACGCTCCGCGGTCGGCGTCCCTCCGAGGGAGGTCGGGGCAGGGGAATACCCCTATCCTCGGCGGCACCGCTGCCAGAGGCACACGGCCCGCCGCGAGATGGTCTGGCTCCGGCACTGGGGTGCGATCCCCCGGCGCAAATTGTCGGGAGCGCTGTTCGCCCGGCGTCTTAGCAGTTGATAAAACGCTATGCTTTTTGGAACGGTTAGCGCCTCCTTTATTGAGCCATATCCTGGAGAAGCACAGGTTCATGGCAAAGGTGGTTCCGGACCTTAGACCAGGGTAGGCTCCCGCAAGGGAAACCAAACCCCTTGCCGTTGAGGACAAGGGGTAGGCCCTTATCTCCCTGGGATACCTATGGCCGCAGCACGCAGGTGCTCAGGGCACAAGCCAGCATAACCGCGGAGAGCAGTGGTTCCACCACGGGAACGGGCACGGACTCCTGGATTGCCTGCCGCAGGGGAACCATCCCTGTACAACCCAGGACCACCGCTTCAGACCCGAGGGATTCCACCATAGCCGCCGCTTCTTTGGCGATCTGCCGGAATGCCTCCTCTGGGTGCTGCACCAGCTCCAGCACAGGGACGTCCACACCCACCGCCCCAGCCAGGCGCGGCCCCAATCCCAGCCGTGAGGCCTGGATCTCGGTCCACGGCCCGGAGTTCCTCATCACCGATACTACGGAGAACCGGTGTCCCAGGAGGGATGCCAGGATCATAGCTGACTCACCCGCCCCGGCGACGGGCACCTCCGTGAGCTCCCGCAGTGCCGCGATGGCAGGGTCCACGAAGCAGTTCAATACCACCGCGTCATAGTCCCCCGCCATCTCGGAGACGATCCTGGTGAGTTCCGGCGCCGCAAAGCTCTCATCGAAGAAGGTCTCTATGGAGGCCGGGCCCCTGGTCACCCTAATGACCGTGACCTTGGCCTGCCCCCTGACTGCCTCCTCCAGGTACTCCTTCACCTCGGTCACGTGTTCTGAGGTTACGGGGCTTAAGACCAGGATTCGTTTCACGCGCACCCACCCCCCAGGTCATACCCGGCAACCTTCGAGGTATCGGCTGCCATGTAAAGTCCTGCCCGGCTGTGGCTGAGCCCCATTGTCAGGAGTGCTACCACAAGGCCAAGGGCGGCACGAAGGGGTTCGATGATGAACAGCCCGGTTCGCCTGGCGATCTCCGGAGCCATGGAGGCCATCCCGGTGCAACCCAGTAAGACAGTGTCTACTCCATGTTCTCTCGCGCCAGTCACCACTGCCCCTACCAGCGCTTCCGGGACCCTTGGAGCCGCATCCAGGAGGTCAGGCACGCTCATCCCCACCGTGAATGCTCCGGCCAGTCTTCCATGAAGGCCTAGCTCCCGGGCATACTCCACCGACATTCGCAGGGCCCTGTCCGATACTGATGCCACGGCGAACCGCCGGCCGAAGCCTGAAGCACACGCGAGCCCTGATTCCCCTGCCCCCAGCACCGGCCTTTCGGTGACCTCCCGGGAGGGGCGCAGCGCGGGGTCACCGAAGCAGTTTATCAGAAAGGCATCGTAATCCCAGCGTCTTTTCAGGAGAAGGCTCAGGACCGCAGGTTCCGCTAACCTCGCATCAGCAGCGCTCATGATGGCCGCTGGGCCCTCCGGGAGGCCTTCAACATCAAAGGAAAAACCTCCGGGTGCCACAGTGTCCAGGCACTCCTTGTCCATATCATCCCAGGGGCTCTGGAGCACCGGGTTGATCACAAGCACCCGCCGCAGTCGCCTGGCCCCTTCCTCCCCGCGGCTCATCCGCCCACTACCTCTTCAACCGGCTTGTACTCCATGTCCAGACCCAGGTACCTGGGGCCGAAGACCTCAAGGCCCCGGTCCGTACGCCACATGTCGTGGGCCCTGAACCCAATGACCGAAACCTCCATCCCTGCCTTGGCGTGGGGGTTCATGATGGGATTACCTGTGTCGCGTTCCAGGACACAAATCAGGTCCGGTATTGTGACATACACCTCGCCGTCAAGCCACGAGATCATGTTCTCATTCCTGAGCCAGATCTTCAGGGTGGACCCAGACCACCTGCCACTTCCCTCCATCTCCATGTTCCCCTCGGTGAACCCGCCGGTGTCCTCCCACTCGCAGTCCCGGGTGAGCCTTCCCTCAAAGAGCCGGAAGCCCTCGCCGGCCTTGCGGATGGCCTCGACAGCGTCTTCCCCGGCCTCGGCGGCGCGGCGCTTGGCCTGGCCGATGGAGAGCGCGAAGGAGATGGCCCCCGGTATAACCGCACCGCGGAGGTCTGCCGCCTTCACCGGGGTGTCCACAACCCCCGCAGTCCCGCCGGCGGACACAGCTATTAACCTGGCGATGCTCTCAGCGCGTTCGTGATTCAGCACCTCTTTCACTATGACCACGTCGCCGAACCGGGTAGCTATCCCCATGGGCGCTACCGGCAGGCCACAAATGTGGAAGGTTGAATGGGTGATCTCCGGCACCGAGCGTCCCGCAGGGTCGGCGTCCACTATGGAAAGCCCCATGGAGGCGCCAGTCACAAGGGCAAGGGCAGTGTTCCCCCCGCCCAGCTCCGCCGAGATCACCGCGCGCACTGGCTTGCCCAGGTAGGCCTCAATCTCCCTCAAGGCAAGGCAGGGTTCAGGTTCGTCGATCTTGGGGAACCTGGCGAACCTCGCCTCCCTCTCCGGGTCCACCGGGGAGATGGAACCGCAGAAGTAGGGGCATACAACGATATCGTCATCCATCAGCTCATCCAGGTCGACCAGGGTAAATGGGTGCCCTTCCTCATGAGCCTTCCTGGCCATTTGGAGTCCCTTTTCCAGGCTGCCGCCTCCGCCTGTGCCAAGGATGGCGCAACCGATCAACATGTCCTCGATTTCGCTGATACCGAGTTTGCGCATGGCTTCTCTTCCTCCAATCTGCTAGTCGCCCCTGACTACGTGGCACGCCACACGACGCCCGTTGACCTGGAGCAGCTTGGGCTCCGTCTCCCGGCATGCAGCCTCAGCGAGCCTGCACCGGGGGTGAAACCGGCACCCAGGCGGGGGGTTGGCAGCGCTGGGGACAGCGCCCTCCAGGACGATGCGCTGCCGTCGCACGGCGGGGTCGGCCACGGGCACCGCCGAGATCAGCGCCTGTGTGTAGGGGTGAAGCGGTTCTTCCAGAAGGTCCTCGCTGGCGCCCATCTCCACGATCCTGCCCAGGTACATGATGGCTACGGTTGAAGCCATGTGTTCCATCACCATGAGGTCGTGGGATATGAGGAGGTAGGTGAGGCAGAACTGTTCCTTCAGCTCCTCCAGCAAGTTCAGGATCTGGGCCTGGACTGATACGTCCAGGGCTGAGGTGGGTTCATCCAGCACCAGGAACTTGGGGTTTAGGGCCAGGGCCCTGGCTATCCCGATCCTCTGGCGCTGCCCGCCGCTGAACTCATGGGGGTAGTTGCGGCTGTGCCTGGGGTTGAGGCCCACCAGCTGCAGAAGGTCATTCACCCGCTGGTCAACCTCCCTGCGCAAGATCTTGGTGTGTTCCTCCAGGGGCTCGGCAACGATGTCGCGCACCGTCATCCGGGGGTTCAGGGACCAGTAGGGATCCTGGAAGACGATCTGCATGTCGCGCCGGGCCCTGCGCAGGTCCTCTGCTCGCATGCCGGCAAGATCCCTGCCATCGAAGAGGATGCTTCCCGAGGTGGGTTCAATGAGGCGCAACACAACCTTGCCCAGCGTGGTCTTGCCGCACCCGGACTCTCCGGCGACCCCGAAGGTCTCTCCCCTTCCTGGTATGGAAAAGGACACACCGTCGACTGCCCGGACCCAGCCAGCGGTGGAGCCGAACACCCCAGCCCTAATGGGAAAATGCTTCTTCAGTTCCATCACGGTCAGCAGGTTAGGCTCACTCACAGGGCTTCCTCCCGCGGGAGGTCCGCCATGTGACAGGCCACCTGGTGATCATGACCCACAGTGGCCAGTACCGGGGGCTTCCCAGCGCACATACCCTGGCGCTCGGGGCACCTGGGTTCGAACCTGCATCCCGGCGGCGGGTCCACCAGGTTAGGAACCATGCCTTCTATGACAGCCAGCCTCTGGCCGCGGGTACCCGGCCGCGGTACGGCCTTCAAGAGCCCGCGGGTGTAGGGGTGAAGTGACCTTGCGAAGACGGACGGGGTTGGGGCCACCTCCACCACGTTTCCCGCGTACATGACCGCCACGCGGTCACAGGTCTGAGCCACAACCCCGAGGTTATGGGTAATCAGCAGGACAGACGCGTCTATCTCGGCCTTCAGGTCTCCCAAGAGCGCCAGGATCTGGGCCTGTATCGTCACGTCCAGGGCGGTGGTGGGTTCGTCGGCTATCAGAAGGTCTGGGTTACACGAGAGCGCCATGGCGATCATGACCCTCTGCCTCATTCCCCCACTCAGTTCGTGGGGAAAGCGCCTCAGGGTCTCCTCCGGTTCAGGCAGCCGGACAGTCTCAAACACCCTTGCGGCGCGCGCGAAGGCCTCTTTCCTGGTAACGCCCTGGTGCCTCTGGATTATGCGGGTTATCATGTCCCCCACTGTGAAGGTGGGGTTAAGGGATGACATGGGGTCCTGGAACACCATGGCGATCCTCTTTCCCCGCACCTCGTTCATCTCCCGGGGCGTCTTCCTCAGGAGATCCTCGCCTTTAAACAGGATCTCCCCTGAGACGATCCTCCCTTTCGGTCCCGTTATGAGGCCGCAAATGGCCAGGGAGGTCACCGTCTTGCCGCAGCCTGTCTCGCCCACCAGGCCCAGGAACTCCCCTGGCCTTATCACGAGGGACTGGACATCGACGGCCTTCACCACCCCCGCATAGGTCTGGAACTCCACCTTAAGGTCCCTGATCTCCAGGAGCGCTTCTTGGGTCATCTTCTAGAACTCCCTGGTCCGTGGGTCCATGATCTCCCTCAGGCCATCGCCCACGAGATTGAAAGCCAGCACTGTGGCGAAGATCGCCAGGCCGGGAAAGACAACACACCACCAGCTTGTCAGGAAGAATGTGCGACCCGTGCTGACGATGAGACCCCACTCGGGAGTGGGGGGTTGTGCGCCCAGGCCAAGGAAACTCAAAGACGCTGACATAAGGATTATGGACCCGAAATCCATCGACCCCTGCACCACTACGGGGGCGATGCAGTTTGGCATGATGTGGCGGCGGATGATCTTCAGCGGGCTGACACCCGTGGCCCGCGCTGCCTCAACAAAGGCACGCTCCCTGATGGAGACAGCCTGCCCCCTCATAAGCCGCGTGTACCAGGGCCACCACGCTATGGCTATGGCTATCATCGCATTGGTGAGGGTGGGACCGAGCATGGCTGATATCGCCATGGCCAGGAGAAGGGGCGGGAAACTGAGGAAGACATCGGTGGCGCGCATGATGACCTCATCCACCACACCCCCGGAGAACCCAGCCACCGCGCCGAGAGGCACCCCGATGAGCAGGGCAAGCCCGATGGCGAGCACACCGACACTCAGGGATATCCTGGACCCGTAGAGCACCCTGCTGAAGATATCCCTTCCTGCCTCGTCGGTTCCGAAGGGATACTCCCACCTAGGAGAGAGGAACTTGTGCTCGGGGTCGACCTCCCCCAGGGCATGCCCGGGGAATGGCGCAATGCAGGGCGCCAGGAGAGCAACGACGAGCAAGAGCAGCACAAACAAGAAACCGGACAGGGTCAGCGGGTTCTTCCTGAGAAGGTGCACAACATATAGTGCCTTGTCCATGCGCGCTATCTTCACGTTCCTCACCCAATCTTTATTCGAGGATCCAAGAAGGCGTGGGCTATGTCCACCAGCGTATTCAGGATCACGTAGAACACCGCAATGAGAATTGTCACGCCCATGATGGCGGGGTAGTCCACGGTTATCACGGAGAGGGCTGCGTAGTATCCCAGGCCGGGCCAGCTGAAGACCGCCTCTATCAGGAAGGTCCCCGCGAGGGAGTAGGCGAAGGACAGCGCGACCACCGTTATGGTGGGGCCTATGGCGTTCTTCAACGCGTACCGGTAGATGACCAGTAGGTGAGGCAGGCCGTATGCCTTCGCCACCCTTATGTAGTCCTCCCCCATCACCTCCAGCATGGATGAGCGCGTCATCCTCATGACCAGGCCCACCGGGTACGCCGCCAGGGTCAGGGCCGGGAGTATGATGTGCAGGAGGGCATCCTTGAAGGCCACTATGTTGCCGGAGATCACCGTGTCCAGGAGGTAAGCGCCGGTTACTCTCGGGAACGGCGCGATCCACCGCATCTGGCTGGATATCCTGCCGCCCAGCGGGAGTATCCCCAGCTCCTTGAAGAAGACCAGCTGCAGGATCATCCCCAGCCAGAAGGTGGGCATCGAAACCCCGGCAATGGCGAAGGTCCTGTTGGCGTGGTCGAACCAGGAATCCTTCCTCACCGCCGACGCCACGCCTAGAGGGATGCCCACGACCAGGGATAGCGCCATGCCAACGACGCACAGCTCGAGGGACGCGGGGAGAAAGGCCTTGATGTCCTCCATTACCGGCTGGTGTGTCCTAATGGACATTCCCCAGTCACCCCTGAGGAGGTCCGACATGTACCGGTAGTACTGGACGTAAAGGGGCCTGTCCAGGCCCAGCTCGATCCTGGCCCGGGCGATCTGCTCAGCTGTGGCCTTGGGCCCCACCCAGCGCGCCGCAGGTTCGGACGGGATGACCCGCGCGATCATGAACGTCATGATGGTCACGCCAAGCAGGACTACTAGTCCCAGGAGAGCCCTACGTATAACGAATGCCTTCATACTGTTCACCCGCTTGAAGTGGAAAAACCTCGAGTACCCTGGATGCAGCGCCCAACCGGAGAGGCTCCGCCGTCCCCTGGAAACCCGGTAGGTTACTGCCCCCTGCCAAGGACTGCCCAGGCGAGGGGAGCCACGCCAGGATGGACCACCTCACCCTTGTCCAGCAACTGCACTCCATCAAGCCACACAGAGGAGTTGAGGCAGATCCCATCGGTATGGCTCTTTGCCATTATGCCGTCGGGTGGGGCGTCTTCCGCGCTCTGGTAGCCCATGCCCCACTCTGTGCAGCCCCACACCCGCTCGTCCTCAAGCACATTCCCGGTCAGCCTGGCGTTGGGATTGAAGCCGTAGCAGATGTGGGCAAGCCTGAACATGTTGTCATCTTCCAAGGCCTTGAGCCACGCCAGGAATTCCTGGGCCTCAGCTCCGCCCTCGATCCTCTCAACACGGCCACCCCGTACATGAAGCGTCACCGGCTGGGAGACCTTCCCCACAGGGGGTGAGATGGAACCGTCGAAAACGATCCTCCCGTTTATGCTGGAAAAATCCGGGCACCACCCTATCTGCCCGGAGAGGAAGTGGACCCCGGGAACACCGGCCGAGCCCATGTCGCAGGACATGGGGTTGCCAGGCACGTTCTCGAACTCCACGTCAGTGCCTGCTGGTGTGGTCACCCTCATCTTCCTCGCCGCCTTCGTCATCGCCCTGATCCTCTCCATGAACTCTCTCAGGAGCTTGTGATCCACCCTGCCAATGGTTCTCACCATCATGTCCACGTTCATTCCAACGAGGCACATGTAACGTATCCGCTGGTTTGCCTCCATGACCCTTTCATAGGGAGTGGAATATAGGAGCCACTTGTTGTTGAACTCGACCCACACATCCGTCTCCTTCAAACACCCCGACAGGACGTCCACAGGGAGCATGGCGTCGGCGGCCTTGCCCACGCCCAGAGGCGAGGCGGTGAGAAGCACCACAGGCTTTGCCCCCAGCTCAAGGGCCGCACGGCCCGTGGCCATGATGACGCGGGCATCGGATTCGGTGTCGCAGGTCATGACGATGGTCTCTCCGGGCTTAAGGCCCAGCACTTCCTCACACAGGACGCGGGCTGCATGCCCCAGCTCGAACTCATATTCACTGAACACATCTCTCGCCACCTTTGCTTCTTGGTGCTCTCCGTGGCCGGGCGCTCCCGCCAGGCCCTGGCAGTCCCTGGAAGGCCTGGTAACAGCGCCGCCGGCCTGGGAGGACATCCCCCATCCAAGGGGGTTCGCCAAGGCCTCGCTGGACTTCAGCTCACCTTGAGACAACCTCGTTGTACACAGGTTCGGGAAAGGACCGCTTGCTCTGGGCTATCCCCATCCCGGCGAAGGCCTCCACCAGCTTCAAGGCGGCCTTGCCAGGGGCGATCACGGGTACCCCCAGGAAACCTTGCAGCTCTTCGTCTAGGCCTAGCATCGCGCCGCACCCGAGGACTATGGCGTCCGCACGGTCCTCAGAAACCATCTTACGGGCAACTTCCCTGGCTCTCTTGGCCATCTTGGGCTGGTCTTGAAGCTCCAGCACAGGCATGTCCAGGGCCCGGATGGAGACGAGACGGTCCCCATGGTAGCGCCAGGCTAGAGACCAGGTGGCCGAGTAGTCGCGGGACACTGGGTTCAGGATCCCGTATCGCTCGGCGACGGCCAAGGCCAGCAGGAGCCCGGCCTCCATGAGACCCACCACGGGTATGGAGACGACCTCCTTGGCTGCCCGGACTCCGGGGTCTAAGAAGCAATAGACTACCGCTCCGGAACAGCCTTCCTCCTCTGCCCGTCTCACCTCTTCAACCACAGCCGGGGCAGCCAGCGCCGCCTCCCACTCACTCTCTAGGGCCACCGGGCCCGTGGCGAGGTTCACCACCTCCAGGTGGGTCCCCGGCGCGGCAACCTTGGAGAGCTCGGCCCTGGTGGCTTCGTTCCAGATGCCTGTCGCAACGGGCATGACAAGGCGTATCCTGGTGCTCATCTCCGGAACCCTCCTTCTTGCCATCCTGGGGCCGGCAAGGAAAGAAAGGAAAGAGCCGTTAGCCCCATCCTCGACGAAAGCCTCACGCCCCACCAGGGGGTGTTGCGCTTGATAGGCCCTAAATCCACCCGGGGGATGTGAATGCGTCTAGTCCCAGAAGCCGTGCCTCACAGGGTGCCGGTAGACACAGGTGAGGTCCTCCCCGCAGCCTCCGCTTCCCGGGTGGCACTCGGCATAGCCTTCCTGGGCCTGGGCTGGCACGCAGCCTTGACTGCCTGCACGTGCTTGAAGGCGGCACGGATGGCCTCCCTGGCGCCCGGCCATCATGGTGCTGTGGAGGATCATGCTGCCCCCCCGCCTCTCATCCTCCGGATGACCCCTCTTACTCTCCCTGGTCAAGTCCCTAGGAAAGGGGCGCCCCCGGGAGGGCACCCCTTTCTTCACTCGCCTGCTCCCGGTCACTCTTCCCTGTAACAGTCGTAGAAGAAGACAACATGGGGGTAAGCGGGGTTATCCTTGTACCCCTTGAAGTTCGCCCGTAGCGGCCGGACGTACTGCTGGTCATAGATGTAAAGGGCTGCCGCATCCTCGATGAGGTGCTCCTGGGCCTGGGCGTACAGCTGGCTTGACTTGTCCCTATCTAGGCCCGCGTGCTTGCTTGCCTCATCAACCAGGGCATCGTAGTCTGGGTTCTTGTAGTAGCACAGGTTGAACACGATCTCCTCCTCGGAGTAGAACATGCCCCGCAGGAAGCTGATGGGGTCTGCCACGTCTGGCCACCAGTAGAACAGGAATATGTCCTGCCTGTCCATGGGATCTGGGGACTTCGCAAGGTCCCACTGGCTCTCCCAGGGCATGCCGCGGATTTCCAGGTCAATCCCTAGTTTCGCCAGCTCAGCCTTGTAGAGCTCGGCCGTCCTCCGCTCGAAATCGTCCCCAGACACGTAGGTGAGAACCAGGCTGAAACCCCCGTCCGGGTACCCGGCCTCCTCTAGCAGCTCGCGTGCCCTGTCCAGGTCATGAGTGTACTGGAAAAGGGATTCCTCATGGCCCCAGAGCCCGTAGGGCACCGCGCCTCTGGATTGCCTGGCGTAGCCATACATGACGTGGTCGATGATGCCATCGTACGGCATGGCATAGCTCAAGGCCTGCCTCACCAGCTTGTTGTCAAGGGGCGGTTTCTCTGTGTTCAGGTGGCCGAAGAGGGACTGGAATGACGGGGTCACGCTTATGGTAATGCCCGGGTTAGCCCGCAGGGCCTCTATGTGCTCGAAGGGCAGCGCCTCTATGAAGTCAGCCTCGCCGGCTTCCAGCATTTGCCTTCTGGTGGACGCCTCGGGGACTACCTTCTGGACCACCTTGTCGAAGTGGTGATCCTCCCAGCCCCCCCAGTACTCCTCGAACTTGGTGAGAACCAGTTCCTGCCCACGCTCCCAGCTCTCCACCATGTAGGGGCCGGTGCCGCAGGCATTCCCCTCAAGGAACCACTCATGTCCCTTCTCCTCGGTGACTACCGGGTCAAAGATGTAGGCGCCGTAACCCGCCGCCGCGATGATATCCAGTGGAGCGGGATACTCAAGGACGAACTCCACCGTGTACTCATCCACAACTCGGATCTCCTCCACGGCATGCCAGATGAAGGACGCACCCATTCCCCGTTCTATGGTGCGCTCGATGGAGTACTTCACAGCATCCGCGTTAAACGGGTTTCCAGTATGGAACTTCACGCCTTCCCTCAGCTTGAAACTCCATACGAGCCCGTCTTCAGATGTGCTGTACTCGGTGGCCAGGATTGGAACGAGCTTGTCTTCAAAGGGGTCATACCTCAGCAGGGTTTCGTAGATGTTCTGGAGGGCGACGATCTCGTTGGAGAAGGTGTCACTGGGGTCCCAGAACACCACAACCTCGCTGTGCCTGATGGCCGTCGCAACCTTGGGCGCCGCCGGTTGCTCAGCAGGTTGGTTTGACCCGCAACCTGCCAGGGCAGCCACTAGCGCCAGTACCAGCGCGAAAACGGCAAAGCGCACCCAGCCTTTGGCCTTCATGTCTCTCAATACCCCCCCTGTCTCTAGGTTTCTGCCTGGGATTAATGAGATTATATATCAGCTAAGCAGCCAGGCGCCATTGCCTCATCTGTCTAATCCACAGCAGCCTGTTGGTCCATTTTGGACAAAGAGGACAGGAGCCGGCGGGCCTTTAGGGCCAGGAAGAACTTGAACCGGTTTTCCGGGCAGAATGGATCCTCCCTGAGCACCTCCTGTACCCTCTTCAGGCGGTATTTCAGGGTACTGCGATGCACGTATAGGCCTTGTGCTGCAGCTGTGATGTTTTCCCCTGCGTCCATGTATGCCTCGAGGGTGCCACAGAGGTTGGTCCCGTTGGCTTCATCATACCGCATGAGATCGTACAGAACCTGCTCGCAGAAGTGCCTGATCTCCTCGCTCCCCTTAAGCATAGCCAGGAGGCGGTACGCCCCCAGGCTCTCGTGATCCGTAATGCACCCGTATCCAAGCACTCGCCGCCCCAGAGCCAACGCCTCCCTGGCCTGGCGGTAGCTGCGGGGCAGGCAAGCGAACTCCTCGCATACACCTCCGATGCCGATGGAGACTGTGAGGCTGGGAAGGGCCACCTTCAGCTCGGCAGATATCCTCTCGGCGGTGGTCCTGGATGTGGCCTTGACCTCTGAGGCCGAGGCCAGCCTGGGGACATCCGGAAGCATGATTATGCTGTCGGATATCTCCTCAGCGATGCTGCCCTGGGAATGCGCGCCCAAGATCTCACACACAACACGGTAGATCCTCGCCTTGACCTCCCGGACGTGCGCTTCTCCCTTGCCCGCGTTAGCAAGGCAGTACTCTTCGAAGTTGTCTATATCAGTTACCATGACTACCTTCTTATGGCGGAAGTCCCAGCCATAGTTCCTGGCGCGCATCGTTATCGCATCGGTGTCCATGAACTCCTCGCACAGGAAGTCCGCCAGGAGGTCCACCTTCAGCCTCTTCTCGGTCTCGTGGACCGCTCGCCGCTTCATGAGTTCCAGGGCGATTACGGTGATGCCCTGGTTTACCGCGGCGTTTTCCACCTCTCCAAGCCCATGCGCGGGCACGGCTACGAGGAGCTCTCCCAGGCTCTCCCCACCCACGACGATGGGCCAATGCGAGCAACCGTCCTTGCTTAACGTGAGGCCCGTCTTGGCAATGAACTGTTCAGGCTCGTAGGACCGGATGCCAACGTCCCCACCCACCCACTCGCTGAGGGTGTTCACGATGGCCTCAAGCCCTTTCCCCTCCAGGATCACGCCTGTGAGAGCCTGGCGGACCTCCTCAGTGGACTTCAGGAGGTGGGCCTGCCGGTTCAGGATGGTTCCAAGGATTGGGGTCAGGATGTCAATCCAGCTCACAGATGGAGCCACCTCGATCAGGGGAAACCTCACCTGGTCTGCCAACCGGATGAGATCCGGCGGCATACCGCCCAGGTAGAGGTTGGGCTCCACAGCCAGACCCGCACCCCCGACCTCGCTAAACTCCCTCAACACCCTTAACTGGGCACCCAGGGAATCCCTCACAGCGTAGAAGGTCGTGAGGAGAAGCACACCAGGTCTCAGCCAGTCTGTCACCTCGGGCATTTCCATGACATCTACATGGGTTATGATCCTGTCAAGACCCTGGCGGCCAGCCACCACCCGGCACTTCCTGAGACCGCCCACCTGCATAGCTTCCCTTACTGTTATACCCACCTGGCTCATACCCCCTGAGCCCCGAAGACCGGCGCCAAACCCCAAGGGCCCTTGCTGAACCGCACCCTACCCCAGGCACTCCGTGTCAAGAACACCGTCTTTCATGAGGCACACCCCGTCCAGGTACAGGGTGGCGTTGGGAACCACGAAGTCCTCGTGCACATCCGCGGAGACTTTGCCTCCCATGTGGGAGCTGTCCCCTATGGCAATGTGCACTGTACCACGGATCTTCTCAGCCTCCAGCAAATTGTCGGGCCTTGTGGCACAGGGATTCGTCCCGATGCCCAGCTCTGCGCAGTTCCTTCTTTCCGGGAAGCGAGGCTCCATGCCGGACTCCAGGAGTTCCCGCAGCCCTTCACCAACCCGGCCGCCCCCTTCCACCTCAGTCACGGCGCCCTTCTTGAAGGTAATGGTCAATGGGCGCTCCAGCTCGGGGTACCACCCAGCGCTCACCACCAGGACCCCCTCGCAGGTCCCCTCCAGGGGCGCTATGTAGGCCTCCCCCGCAGGCAGGTTGCCCCAGGCACCCGGAGCATCCAGCACTCCAGTATCAGCCTTGGCCGATCTCCCCTTGAGACTGAGATGAAGATCGGTCCCGTTCTTGGACACTACTCTTGCGGAGGATGCTCCCGTGAGGATCCGGGCAATTCGCTCCGTCTCCTCCTTCATGGGGACCAGGTCGGCAAAGAGCGCGCCCTCAGGATAGAACATCTCGGCGGTTACACCCGGCATGCTTGCCACCCTGCGTCCAAGGGCCGTCGCCTCGCTCCGTGCTACCGTGTGAGTTAGTGAGTGGGTTGTCATGGCAAGGATGACGTCATAGGCCTTCATTAGCTGTGACGTCTCACTGTCTGGCTCACGACCGCTCCCGCCGCATGAGGGGTACGGGTGAAACTTGACCCCTGACAAGAAGCCGGAAATCTCCTCCTGGATGATGCCGGAGACTGTCCTGGCCAGCATCAAGCGGGAGACGAAGTCCTGGAGGGACTCGAGGCTCTTTCCCTTCCACTCGGGGATGGACGGCACATCCGCAAGGACCAGGACGTTTTCGCCCTCCTTGACACCCATGTTGCCTTTGACCATACGGAGAACGCTCTCCGCTATGACGTCCTTCATAGAACCCTCCCACCTTTCACTCCCCGCCAGCTCTTGCCAGGACTTTCGCGCACCGGCCAAGACTGGGCGGTTTCCCAGGTAATTCGGCACCTCTGGGGCCGTAACCTCCCACAGAATGGCGTACCCCGCGTTGCCCGGCTGGCTGGTGCCCTGGGAAAAGAACCCGCCAGCACGGAGAGAAGAACCTGTCCCAGGACTTGCCAGGATCCTGCAGTGTACACACGGGCTCGGGGAGAGGTGGGGCTGTAAGGTTATCGCCGCCGCCATGCTCCGGGCGGGCATCACCCGGGACATTGACGCGGGAACGCTCGCCTCACGGGGGTTCGCTGGAGATCTGAGGGTAACCAGGAGGCGACCGCGTTGCCGTCACGCTCCCGCCACGAGTACTGCCATCCTCAACCGGGAACGGTCAATTGCACGCCTAGCACGATTAGGAGATCAATGACGAAGTAGCCGGCAGCGTGTGAGACAGTGCTGGGAATGATGGAGTCCGATTCCAGCGCTATAATGCCCCAGAACAGCCCCGCGACAGCCGGCGCCAGCACCTCAGGGAGGCACTTTCCCACATTGACGTATACATAAGGGATCAGGTGAACCAGGACAGCGAAGGAGACAGCCCTCAAGTTCGCCACCACCTATCTACTAACAGGATGTACCGTCACTACTTTACTGATGGTCTGAACATATACTCCCAACTCAGAGAACAAGGTTACGTCCACGAGCGCGTGCTTTCCTCGTCCAAGAAACCGAGAAGGCACTGCATTGGGTCCATACACTGGCATCGAATGCCAAGGCCTTCATATCAGGTGCCTACCACGGTCTTGACCAGAAACACTTGCAGCTAGGGGGTATTCCCTTGACGCTAGTAGCCCCAACTGGTAGTGTCTTAATATGAGGCAGACTCCCTCCGAACACTTCGGGAGTTCGCGGCAAACTGTTCTACCGGCTCTTTGAGCAGGCGGTGGCCGTGGACCCGGCACCCTATGCCGCGATGGTCAAGGGCGTGCGCGGTCCGAAAAGGAAGCGACACCACTACCGGTAATAGGTACTTGAGTGAAGGGAATACCCCCTTTTTGCAGGTTGAATGAATATCTTTACGGCTCCAACCGAAGGCCGTGCCAGAAGCAACTCCTTTTTGCTAACTGCCTGCATAACCCGTTCAATCGTGACTCGTGCTGTTCTAACTTGACAGCCATCTTTGGCCATGAACCAGGGAAAGCCTCGACCCGGCCCCCCCTTGGCCGGAGCCTGCGGAGGATGAAACAGTTACCGGATAACTGACTTTTCCTCTAGAAACCTGCCCGAAGCATTTGACAAGGAGGCAAGAATGATGTATACTATAAACGAGATTGGTGAGGATTTCGTGGTGGTCAACGGTGAACGGATTGAAGTTGACCCGCCATTTGAGACCGTGCCAGACAAGCAAGAATATGAGATTTGGTTGAACGAGGTAATGCTGGATGCTGTTGAGGCAATTGGAAGTAGAGAGAGCATACAGGATTTCCAAGACCACCTTGCATCGGTGGCTCAAGGACGGAAAGCTGACTGACCATCGTACCGTTGGCGGACACCGCAGATATGACAGCGCAGAGATTGAGCGTCTTCTGTCTGTGGCTGATGGTGTTAC
>JBFMCS010000063.1 GCA_040754315.1 Bacillota bacterium | reverse complement strand
AACGTCAATAAGCTGATGAAGCACATCACGAAACTGAAGAAGAAAAAGCGTTTCGCTTATTGGAACCTGTTAGGCTCCCAGGCGATACAAGATATTGCTCAACGGATCGACAGGGCCTACAAGCTATTCTTTGAAAACCGTAAACGTGGTATCAGATCAGCTCCCCCTTCCTTCAAGAAAGTCAGAAGATACAAGTCCTTCAGCCTGAAACAGGCCGGATACCGGTTGCTGGACGGTAACCGGATCGTGATCATGGGCCACGAATACAGGTATTTTAGATCTCGCGAGGTGGAAGGGAAGATCAAGACCCTGGCGGTCAAGCGGGACTCCCTGGGGGACATCTATCTCTATCTGGCTTGCGAAACGGAAGAAAGCCCGGTCGAATCCAGATCAGGTGAAAGCGCCGGGTTCGACTCCGGCTTGAGGACTTTTTTCAAGGCATCGGATGGGAATGATGTTCTATCTCCTTTGTTTTTCATGAAAGGCAATAAAGAGATCCGCAACCTAAACAGGTCTCTGTCCCGCAAAGAGAAGGGTTCCCAAAACCGCGCGAGAGCCAGGATCGAACTTGCCAGGGCACACCGGAGGATCGCCAATCGCCGCAGGGCATACCACTTCAAGCTGGCAAAAGAACTGGCTGAAAAGTACTCGCTGATCTGCGTCGAGGATCTGAACCTCAAGGCGATGCAAAGACTCTGGGGTAGAAAGATCTCCGATCTTGGCCACGGCCAATTCGTGAATATCCTCAAGTACCAGTGCGCCAAGACTGGAGCGGCGGTAGTTGAAATCCCCAGATTCTATCCATCGCCTAAGACCTGCTTCGATTGCGGCCACGTATTGGATGATCTGTCTTCCAATATGAGAGAGTGGACCTGCCCGGTATGTGGCGCAAAACATGATCGGGATCTGAACGCTGCCCGGAATATTTTAAGGGTGGGGGCATCCGACCCTTGGGGAGAAGGAGTAGGACCTGCTTCGGCGGGCGTCCTTCCATGAACCCGAATCCCTCGAATTCATTCGTGGGAGTATGTCAAGGCAATGTCACCCGGGGGCTTCATGCATGTCCTCGCCAGCCGGGCTTGGCCACCTCGAGCAAACCGCGGGTGTCGTGGTGGCCATGACAGGGGTATTCACAAAAAGCCACGGCCGCTTTGCGTTGTCCGGTAGCCTGTCTCCCAGTATCCTTCTGGAGAGGTGCCAGCACTCCCGGGACTCCTTCTCCTTTCCCCCGTCTCCCGGGAACAGCCTGGGATTCGCCGGCACCTGGCCCCTGGGGAGGGGTCCTGGAGCCCATACCCCTGGATGCCGGAGCCAGCCGTGTCCCTGAGGTTCGCGCTGGACCTTGGGCACCACGTGATTCCCGCGAACAAATACCCACTGGCCTGGGCTTTCCCGGAACTGAGGGTGTCGCCCATGCAGGGGATGTCAAGTTCCTTCATGGGATGGCGGTAATGGACGTGCCCCGGCATTCAGCCTCCTCGAGCCAGGCCTGGCTGGCTGCGGGGTCCTGGGGTTTGCAGGAGTACTCAATCCCACCACCTTCATCATCCTGGACGAGATGGCCACGGGCCGCGACTACGCCTCCGCCCTGGCCGAAGCCCAGGCCAGGGGGGTACCGATCGACCCCCACCCTTGGCGTGGAGGGATGGGGTGCCGCATGCATGACCGCATCCTTGATGAACGCCTGGATGGGCGCGAGGGTTAACCCATCCAGATCCGGCGCCAGGGGGGATAAACCAGGTGGATCCCGGGCATGCCAAGGGCTCCAGGCCAGGGGGGTTCTCGAAAACTGGTGTGCCGGGCAGGCATCCTGTGGACTTTGCCCTGGGAGAGTCAGGCGCCCCTGGATTCGGTGACGGTCCCGGTGAATGGCACCACCCCCCTGACAAGGGTGAGGTACCGGCCTCATGGAGACATCACCATCATCGAACACGACCCTGGAGTCCCCCAGACAGCCTGCGGGATACTCAGTGACCTCTTTAGGGTGATCCAGAGGCGTTACGCCCCCGGCGGGACGCCTTGCCAAAATACCAGAAAGCAGGGATGAACATGACAGTGGACCCTTCTTGGTGCAGGATTCAGTTCCCCGCCCTGGCCCAAACGGTAGGAGGGCGGCCCGTGGCATTCTTTGACGGCCCCGGGGGCACTCAGGTGCCCGCCAGCGTCATAGAGGCTGTCTCCGCCTACCTCAGGGAGAGTAACGCCAATGCCCACGGCGCATTCCGCACGAGTCGCCAGACTGACGCCGTCATAGAGGCAGCCAGGACAGCCATGGCTGACATGCTGGGTGCCGGTTCCCCCAGGGAGATCGCCTTTGGCCAGAACATGACCACCTTGAATTTCGCCCTGGCACGGGCCGTGGCAAGAGGGGCAAGGCCCGGGGATGAGATACTGGTGACGGAGATTGACCACCAGGCCAACATTGACCCTTGGAAGGCACTGGCCGAGAGGGGCGTGACGGTTCGCGAAGTCAGGATGGATCCGGACACCTGCACCCTGGACCTTGAGGACTTCCGGAACAAGCTTAGCCCCCGGACACTCCTAGTAGCGGTGAGCTGGGCCTCCAACGCTGTGGGCACTATCAACGATGTCCCTGCCATTGCCCAGGCGGCGCACCAGGCCGGAGCCCTGGTCTCTGTGGACGCGGTGCACTACGCCGCCCATGAACCCGTGGACGTCCAGGCCGCAGGGTGCGACTTCCTGCTTTGCTCAGCCTACAAGTTCTTCGGTCCCCACGTTGGCGTCCTCTATGTGAGGCCAGATGCTGGTGAACGCCTGGAGACGTACAAGGTGAGACCTCAGTCAGACACCCTCCCGGAGAAGCTCGAAACGGGTACCCTGAATCACGAAGGCCTGGCAGGGGTCACCGCGGCTGTAGACTTCATAGCCTCCCTGGGCACTCAAGAAATGGAGGGCTTGACCGGGCTGGAGGGCAGGCGGCGGGCGGTTGCGGCGGGTATGACCGCCATCCGCCTGCACGAGGAGCCGCTCCTTGGCCGTTTCCTGGAGGGTGCCTCGACCATAGCCGGCCTGAAGGTCTATGGACCACCCTCGGGCCACCCACGCACCCCCACGGTGTCCTTTACCATCCAGGGCCACAGCCCTCGGGCGGTCGCCCGTTCCCTGGGGGACAGGGGTTTCTTCGTGTGGGACGGTGACTTCTACGCCACCACCCTTGTGGAACGACTGGGCCTGGCCCCCTCCGGTGGCCTCATCCGGGTGGGCTTGGCTCCCTACAACACCCCTGAGGAGGTAGACGGCCTCCTGGAAACCCTGGATGAACTGGCCCGGAAGGGGGATTAGCGTTGAAGGTGGAGATGACCGCCATACTCACGGCAGCCAACAGGTTGAGGCATGTCGCCCGGTGCACCCCCTTGGAGGAATGGGAGGACCTGTCTGCCAGGGCCCAGGCCACGGTGACCTTCAAGATGGAGAACCTTCAGGTGACGAACTCCTTCAAGATCAGGGGCGCCTATAACAGGATTAGCCTGCTGGGCCCCAGCGACAAGGAGAAGGGGGTCATCACGGCTTCGGCAGGCAACCACGCCCAGGGGGTAGCCTTGGCCTGCCGCTTGCTGGGCGTGTCCGCCCTGGTGGTGGTTCCCGAGGATGCCCCTGCCACCAAAGTGGAGGCAACCCGGCGCCACGGTGCGGAGGTGCGCTTCGCGGGCAGGGACTATGACGAGGCCGAGAGGACTGCCTGGGACCTGGCGCGTGCGACCGGGAGGACCTTCATCCACGCCTTTGAGGATCCCCAGGTTGTGGCTGGGCAGGGCACTGTGGGCCTGGAGATCCTCCAGGCGATGCCGGATGTGGATACCCTCATAGTGCCCATGGGAGGCGGCGGGCTGATAGCGGGTGTCGCCACAGCAGCCAAAGCCATCAACCCGGGGATCAGGGTTATTGGGGTGCAATCGGAGGCATCCCCTCCATGGTATCACTCCATCAGGGAGGGGCGTGTTCTCGAGGTCACCATAGAAGACAGCATAGCTGAGGGACTCGCGGGCTCCATAACGGAGGGTGCCTTTGAATACGTTAAGACCCTGGTGGACGAGGTTACGCTGGTCAGCGAGGCCGAGATATGGGATGCCATGGGCTATGCCATCTCCAGGCATCACCTTGTGGTCGAGGGTTCAGGGGCTGTCACTATTGCTGCCATCCGGGGAGACCGCCTGGTTCTCAAGGGAAGGAAGGTAGCAGCTGTGCTAACCGGAGGGAATGTGGACCCTGCCCGGGTGAAGCGGGCCTTGGAGGTTTCTGGGAAGGAGTATATCTAGTACAGGGGGCAAGCTCTAGAACCTGACGGATGAAGGGTTAGGAGTCTCGGGGGCGGTCAATGCCAGCGAGAAGGCCGCCCCCTGTTGCAGGCTCTCCTTGAGGACACCGTGAGTGACCCTGCAAAAGAACGTATCCAGGAAGACCCACCAAGAAGATAGCAGCGGCAAGCCCCAGGCCTTCCGGCCTAATCGCATTGCCGGTACCCCATTGTCATCGTACAGCAAAGCCTAGGCTGCTCCCTCCACTGAGACCTAGTGGAGGAAACCTCCCCTTTCCGTCTTGACGCCGAAGTGCCTCAGCGCATCCTCCACAGCGTACAACGTAGGCACCACAAAGCGATACTGGGCAACGTATGCCATGTGCCCCATCCGGATGATCTTGGAGCCGAAATCGCCAAGGCCCCCGCGAATTTCAATGCCGTGCACCCTCTTTACGTACTCCACCACGTCCGGGGGGTTCACGCCCTCGGGCAGGAAGGCCGCGGTCACAGTGGAGGAGGCCTTCTCGTCCTCGGCCACAGGCCGGGCCCCCATGGCCTTAAAGCCCTTGCGCACAAACCGGGCTATGTCACTGTGCCGTTTCACACACTCCTGGAGTCCCTCCTCGAGGATACAGTTGATCCCCTCATCCAGGGAAAACAGGAGGTTCCCCGGTAGGGTCACGGGGTAGGGCTCCAACGGGTCCGGCTCGTACTTCTCCCAAAGCTGGAGGTTGTTCACCCACCCCCTGATGTCGGTCCTGGACCTTATGTGCTCCAGCCCCCTGGGCCCCACAGCGCAGATGGCTATGCCTGGGGGCGCCCCCAGACACTTCTGGCTGCCCGCGGCGCAGAAGTCAATGTTCCAGTCATCCATGGCCAGTTCCATGCCGCCTACGGCTGAGACGGCATCGACAAAGTACAGGCAGCCGAACTCCCTAACAACACTGCCCACATCCTTCACGGGATTAGCTACGCCCGTGGAGGACTCAGAGTATATTATGTAGACAGCCCTTGTCTTAGGGTTTTCCTTCAGGGCCCGCCTCACGTCCTCCGGGTCAATGGCCCCACCCCTGGGTATGCATATGGTCTTGTACGGCACCCCGTGGGCCTCGGCCATCTCCACCAAGACCTCTCCGAAGAACCCGTTAGAGCATATGAGGATCTCATCCTTGTCGCTGGCCAGGTTCACAATACCTGCGTTGAGGGCGGTGGAGCCGCTGCCGGGCAGCACCCACACCTTTCCCTCGGTACGGAACAGGCCCTTGATCTTGTCAAGCAACGAGTAGTAGAAGGCATTGAAGTCGGGCCCCAGGTGGGCCACCATTGGTCTGCTCATGTGAGCAAGCACCTCAGGTCTAACCTCGACGGGACCCGGCAGCATCAGCAGGTAGTGTTTCACGAATCTGCCTCCTCCATGGTAATGTGGCCCTTGGCCAAAAAGATGCTCTCACCCCCGCACAACCCTTGAATAACACCATCCCTCCTAGAGGTAGAGCAAATTCGATGCCATGGATCCTGATTCCTCCCTGAGACGGTCCGAAAAACGCTAGATACCTCCCGTTTTGCGTCTTGGAGGCCCTGCGATGGCAACCCCGGGGCTGTGCGGTCGTGCACTGGCCAACGATATCTCCAGGTCCCTAATTCCCTCAATCTCCTCCAACCCAAACAGCCGCCCCTTTTGCATAATTGTAATGGGTGATCCTCCCTCCTGTCAGGGGCTTCGTCTTTAAACATAACTTCGACAACGAGGGCAGGATCACCTGGTTTCACCTGGGGTCGATTCTCGAAACCCATCCCCTATCCATGACAAAAACCCCACGTTTGCACTATCCCGTGGGGGTAATGCTCTTCTTCCCCCTACTATCGTCCATGCTTGACCTGCCGGTTTTCTACAGCACAAATGGCTCGAGAGGAATCAACCTTTAAACCCTGGAGAAAGAAGGCGTTCAGTATGACTGCGAGCAGGCCCTGCTCCTGGCCATGGTATAATGGTGGTAGACGGGGTATCACCGCGAGAGACAAGAGAGTAGTGCAGGGACTATACAGGATGGCTTCTCCCCTGCCGTCTCGAAGTTGTGCAGGGATTTTGATATAGTTGTGGGAGAGTCAAAGAGATGGAAGCTATGGGAATGCCCGTCTATCGTCTCAGAGGAGACCGGAAACTAGGAGAGGCATCTAAACCCGGGAGAGGATTTCCGCTGGTGGAAAGGCATACCTCCGGGCACTCCCAGGCAAGACCCGTGAAGACCTCGCCTGCCGCGTGGGAAGCCCAAGGACAGCGACCGCTAGGCGTGCTATCGTCTCATAGAGGTACCTTCAGACCCCGTATCCTCAGCCCGGGCGCCCTACCTCGTGGAGGAGGCGGCCCGGGCTGTAGAGTCCTCCGGGCTTCTACGGGTGGTCGTCATCTTAGTGGGGGGAGAGCATGAGAGACCTTGTGAGGTTCCAGGGGCCACTGGACCTGGCTGCCACCCTCGAGTGTGGGCAGTGCTTCCGGTGGTCAAGGGAGGGAGATTCCTACACTGGGGTGGTAGGCGGAAGGATGCTCAGGGTTAGGCTGGCCGAGGAGGGGCTTGAGGCTGACCCCCCCACAGCATGTGATACCGCCCGACGCTACTTCCATCTCGACCTGGACTACGCGAAAATAGAGAGAGCCCTGGTGGAGAGGGACCCGGTTCTTGAGCGTGCGGTGCATTTTGCCTCAGGCTTGAGGATTCTCCGGCAGGATCCCTGGGAGACACTGGTCTCCTTCATCATCTCGGCCAACAATAACATCCCAAGGATCAGGGGGATAATCAAAAGACTTAGCCAGGGCCTGGGTGAACACCTTGGAGGGCCGTTCTACTCCTTTCCTGGGCCCCAGCGCATCGCTTGCCTGGATCAAGGGGATCTCAGGGCACTGGGCTTGGGCTTCAGGGCTCCCTACGTGCTGGACGCAGCCCGGATGATTACTGATGGAGGCCTGGACCTGGAGGATGTAGGTAGGCTGGAGGGGCCGGAGGCCCGGGAGCGGTTGATGCGGGTATCCGGGGTAGGGCCCAAGGTTGCCGATTGCGTGCTTCTGTTCTCCATGGGGAAATATGAGGTGTTCCCGCTGGACGTATGGATGAAGAGGGCCATGGAGCACCTCTATTTCCAGGGTGCCCGCCTGGGCCACCAGGACCTGCGGTGTTTCGCCCAGCAGCGCTTCGGGGAGCTGGCGGGTTTCGTCCAGGCCTACATGTTCCACTGGATCAGGTGTTGCGGGGAAGACGTGAGGGGTTAGCACCTGGCATTTTCTGTAGTCGTCCAGAACCTGCCTTCACGGCAGTGCTCTTCTGGGCACCCTGAAGGGCCCTGGGTGCCTCGCCGGGCCCATACCCCGTGGCAGGTATGAGGTCTATTGCCGTTAGAAGGGCAACTATGGCTTCTTAGGACCAGGAGAGATCAATCTGCTCCTCCAGCTGGTCCTGGTAATCCTTGGGGAACGTGCCCCTGTACTCCAGGAGAAGGTGGCTGCCGTGATGGCGCTTTTGGGGCTGGGCCCAAACCAGGCGCAAATGGCCCTCTTGGCCAGCTCAACGATGCCCTTGGCCTTCCTGACCACAGCCGAGTAGGCCCCTTCTAGAGCCTTGCGCCTCACCGAGTACTTGCCCAGGCAGCTCTGGGCCAGGGTCAAGCTGGTTTGAAGGCCTACCCTGGAACAAGTGATTTGGGACCCGGGTGCCACGAACCGCTCTTCCAGACCCGCCTGGCCCCCCAGAACAGGCAGGCGGTTTCGGAAGCCGTCGAGGTAGGACCTGAGAAAGCCCTGAGGATCCCAGAGATAACCATGTCTTCCACCAGATCCGAACAAAGGAGGCTTTCTGAGAGCACTTCCTCAGGGGTCATTGTCACAGGGCTACCGTTTCCACTCCAGAGGCCGGGCCTCGGAAAGGGTCCGGCCACTGTGTGATAATGGTATGCTGTCAATGAGACGGCAGCGCCTGACCGCCAGCAGGGAGAAAAGGAAAAGACCTCTGTGCTAGCCTTTCTGGGCCAGTCTTGCCAGGGCATCTAGGGCCATTATGTATCCAAGTGCCCCGAACCCCACCACCTGGCCAACAGTAACGGGGGCTATCATTGAGTATCTACGGAACTCCTCCCTGGCATGGATGTTGGATATGTGGACCTCCGCGGTGGGAAGGCCCGTGGCCCTCACCGCATCCCTCAGGGCCACCGATGTATGGGTGTAGCCCCCCGGGTTGAACACCACTCCGTCAGCCCACCCGGCAGCATCCTGGAGGGCGTCGATGAGAGCACCCTCGGAGTTGCTCTGGAAGAAGGAGACCTCAACACCCTTCTCCGCGGCCCAGCGACTTACCTGGCCTTCTATGTCAGAAAGGGTGACTCGGCCGTATACCTCCGGCTCCCTGGTGCCAAGGGTATTGAGGTTGGCACCGTTTAGAACGAGAAACCTCACGCTCCAGACCTCCTCATAGCAGTGTCTCCATGGCCTTCACCATATCGCTCTCTGGGACGCCCGGGGAAAGTACGACATCTCCGGGCCCCCTGGGGATGACCACCTGGATCTGACCCCCGGAAGCCTTCTTGTCCAGCCGCATCCTCGCCACTAGGTCTTCCGGGGCCACACCCGGCAGGCGTGTAGGGAGCCCGAAGCGCTCCAGGAGGCCCACCACCCTCTTGGTCAGGCCCTTCCGGGCAGCGCCAAGGGATTCCCCCAGAGTGCACGCCCAAACCAGGCCGACTGCCACGGCGCGGCCATGAGACCACTCGTAGCCGGTGGCGCTTTCCAGGGCGTGGGCCAGGGTATGACCAAGGTTCAGGGTCTTCCTCACCCCCGTATCCCGCTCGTCCACCTCCACAATGCGAGCCTTCAGGGTCACCATGTCCCGGACCACACGGGTAAGGGCCTCCTGGCTCCTGGCCAGTATGGCGCCAGCATGCTGTTCAAGGAAACACAGGGACTCCTCGCCGGAGAGCAGCGCGCCCTTGACAACCTCGGAGAGTCCCTCGGCCAGTGTCTCTTCGGGAAGGCTGGCCAATGTGAGGGTATCCGCCAGCACCAGGCGTGGTTGGTAGAAACTGCCCACAAGGTTCTTCCCTCCCGGGTGGTTGACGGCAACCTTCCCGCCTACGCTTGAATCCACCTGGGCAAGGAGGGTTGTGGGGCACTGCCCAAAGGGGATACCTCTCATGTAGGTAGAGGCTGCGTAGCCCGCGGTGTCCCCAACCACGCCTCCCCCTAGGCACAGCATGTAAGTGTCACGGTCGACCTCTAGGGAGACCAGGCGGTCGTAGAACCTTGAGACCTCATCCAGGCTCTTGGATGCCTCGGTCCCGGGGATCAAGTGGGGTATGGCCCTAAGCCCTGAGGACTCCAAGCCACGGCTGAGTTCCCGCCCGAAAAGGGCCAGGGCCAGTGGTTCGCTGGCCAGGACCACCCCGGCGGTGGCGCCGAGGTCTTCCAGGAGGCGACCAGCTGTGTGAAGGTGCCCAGCGCCGATGTGGACCTCGTAGGTCCCACTGCTGGATCGTACAGGCACAGTATAAGGGTCCAGGCGGGGTAGCCCGGCGGTTCCCAGCCCCAGGGTTTCGGCGAGGCGCTGGGCCACTGACTGGGGGTCTTGCCCGTCTGTGGCTACCTGGTACCTGCACTGCCTGTAGCGTGGAGCCCTTTCCTCCATGAGCTGCCTCGCCAGGGCCTCATCCCGGTTCTCCAGGAGAGGACGGCCCTTGCCTGCGGCCCGGCGCACAGCCTCTTCAGGGGATACCTCCAGGAGTACCAGGGTTCCTGAGGCCTCAAGGCGGGTGAGGCTATCGCTATCTTCCAGCGTGCCCCCACCCAGGGCCACCACGGTGTTGCACAGGGTGGAAACCCTGGCCACCGCCTGTCGCTCCAGGCCCCGGAAGAATGCCTCGCCGTGGAGGCGAAATATGGACTCAACGCTGGTGCCTGCGGTGAGTTCCACCATCTCGTCAAGGTCTAGGAAGGCCATGCCGGCCAGGCGGGCCAGGGCCAAGCCCACCGTGGTCTTCCCGGCGCCCATGAAACCGGCTATGTAGATGTTGCTCAAGCCGTCACCACCTAACGTGAGGCTAGATCCTGTAAGAAGCTGTCATAGGCTCGTTTCATTTCCCTGAGGCTGTCGCCCCCGAACTTCTCCTGGAACGCACCGGCCAGGACCAGCGCCACGATGGCCTCGGACACCACGGCCGCGGAGGGTACGGCGCAAACGTCAGATCTCTCATGGTGGGCCAGCACCTCCTGGCCTGTGGCCATGTCCACGGAGGCCATTGGCCTTCTCATGGTGGCTATGGGCTTCATCGCCGCCCGCAGTACCAAGGGTTCACCGTTGGTGATGCCTCCCTCGAGACCTCCCGCGTTGTTGGTGGGTCGCGAGTAGCGCCATGGCGCGTGACCTGAGACCTCGATGGGGTCGTGCACCTGGGAGCCAGGGAGTTCAGCCATGCGGAAACCCAGGCCCACATCCACTCCCTTAATGCCGTTGAGAGCCATGAGGGCCCCCGCCAGGAGCCCGTCCAGGCGCCGATCCCAGTGAACATGACTGCCAAGTCCGGGTGGGAGGCCGTGGGCGCGCACGACCAGGACCCCTCCAAGGGTGTCCCCGCTGTCACTTGCCTTGGAAATGGCCTCCACCATGAGGCCAGAGGCTGTTGGGTCAGGGCAGAACACCGGGGAGGCCTGTCTAGCCTCCCGCAGGGCCTTGGGGTCGCCAGGGGCGCTGTCGCTCCCCACGCCACCTATGGCCTCCACGTAGGCGACTATGTCCACGCCAAACTGGCCTAGCAGGGCCTTGGCAACGGCTCCGGCGGCGCACCGCGCCGCAGTCTCCCGGGCGCTTGCCCTCTCCAGGATGTCCCTGATATCGGTCCTTCCGTACTTCACCGCTCCGGGGAGGTCCGCGTGCCCAGGGCGGGGCCTGGTGACCGGGTGGGAGGGCCTACCGGCCGGGGCGGATACGCTCATGGCCTCTTCCCAGTTGGGCCAGTCGAGATTGGGAATGAGAAGGGCTATCGGGCTGCCCAGTGTCTCACCATGCCTTACCCCCGAGAGGATCTGCACCTGGTCCCTTTCTATAGACTGGCGCCCACCTCGGCCGAAACCCTTCTGCCTTGGGGCCAAATCCTCGTTGATCATGGTCGCGGTGAGAAAAAGCCCTGCGGGCGCCCCTTCAATGATGGTCACCAGGCACCTTCCATGGGATTCCCCAGCCGTGAGAACTCTCACTGGTGGCCCCGCCTCCTTGCCCTGGCTTCGTCCAGGGCTTTTCTCATGATATCCATGGGGGCTGGCACCCCTGTCCACATAGTGAAGGCTATGGCGCCCTGGTGGAGGAGTACCGAGGTTCCAGGCACAAAGGCAATGCCCCTTGACGCTGCCAGCGACTCTAGCCGGGTGGGTTTGTCCCCGTAGGCCATGTCGCAGACAACAAGGCCTGCCGGTAGGTGTATGTCCCCGGGGATGAGGGGCTCTCCCTCGGAGCCCATACCCAGGGTGGTGGTGTTCACGAGCAAGCTGGCGGAAGCCAGGAGTTCAGGCCATGGGGCCCCAGCCAGGGGAAAAACCCTGGCCGGTATCCCAGGAAGGGCTGCAGCCAGGGACTGGGCTGAACTCAGAGTCCTGTTGACGATGGTCAAGGCAGAGCACCCCGCCCCTGTGAGGGCGAATGCCGCGGCCCTGCCAGCCCCCCCCGTGCCCGCGATCACTGCGTGGCAGCCCCGGGGAGAGAAGGCGGCGTCGGCATCCAGTGCTCTGAGAAGCCCCGGCGCGTCCGTGTTGTGCCCCTCAAGTTGCCCACTGCGGTTGACAATGGTATTCACGGCACCTATTCGGGAGGCCTCGGGAGAGAGCGAGTCAAGGTAGGGGATCACCGCTACCTTGTGAGGGACCGTGACATTGGCGCCCATGAACCCCAGGGCGCGGAGGCCGTTAATCGCCTCCTGCATGTGGGAGGGCTCTACATCAAAGGCAAGGTATACCGCGGCAGTGCCTGTGGCTCTCAGCGCGGCGTTTTGGAGGGCCGGGGAGAGGCTGTGGGCCACCGGGTGGCCCAGGAGGCCTATGGCCCTGGTGCTCATAGCGGATAACCCCCAATGGAGGCCAGGGCCTTGAAGAAACTGGGGTATGATATGGCAATGCACTCGGGGTCCTCCAGGTTGACCGGGTCTGGGGACGCCAGAGCCGCCACCGCCAGGGCCATGGCTACCCTGTGATCCCCACAGGATCTTGCTGTCCCACCGTGGAGGGGGGTTGGCCCTGATATTTCCAGGCCGTCAGGGAGCTCCTCCACTTGAGCCCCCATTGCCACAAGCCCCTGGGCCATAACCCTCAACCGGTCACTCTCCTTGGCTCGTAGCTCCTGGGCGTCCCTGATAAGGGTGACCCCCTGGGCCTGGGTTGCCACGACCGCCAGGGCCGGGATCTCATCGATGACCCCGGGGATGGCCTGGCCTTGAATGACGGTGGCCCGGAGGGGGCCGTAGCGGATCCTAAGGTCAGCGCTGGGTTCGGGGCCACCGGCGGGCACCGGTTCGACCTCCAGGCGCGCCCCCATGGCCCTGAGCACATCCAAGAACCCTGATCTGGTGGGATTGAGGCCCACACCCCTAACCACCACGTCAGACCCCGGAACGATAGCCGCCGCCGCTAGGAGAAAGGCTGCGGAGGAGATATCCCCGGGGATCTCCACCTCACGGGATTGGAGGGGCGGGTTTCCCTTCACTCCCACCGTGCCGTGGCTGCGGATCACCGTGGCGCCGAAGAACTCGAGGAGGCGCTCGGTATGGTCGCGGGACGGAGCGGGTTCCGCCACCCGGGTCTCGCCCGGTGCGTAGAGGCCTGCCAGCAGGATCGCGGACTTTACCTGCGCGCTCGCCACTGGCATGCGATATACCAGGGGGCTGAGGGAGCCCCCCTTGATGCTCAGCGGTGCCTTGCTGTCACCGTGCCTTCCCCAGATGGAGGCTCCCATCTGTCTCAGGGGATCAACCACTCTCTTCATGGGCCTATCCCGCAGTGAATCATCGCCGGTGATGACCGAATAGAAGGGCTGTCCCGCCAGGATACCCGAAAGCAGTCTCATGGTGGTGCCGGAGTTCCCGGCGTCCAGCACGTCCCGGGGTTCTGAGAGGCCGGCGAGGCCAAGACCGTGCACGGTCACGGTGGTGTCTTGTGATTCCACCTTGACTCCCAGCTGCCTCAGGCACTCCAGGGTACTTAGGCAGTCCCTGCCCGGCGCGTAGTTTCTGATGAGGGTGGTGCCCCGGGAGAGGGCTCCCAGCATCGCAGCCCGGTGTGATATAGACTTGTCGCCAGGTACACTCACACTCCCTCTCAGCGGTTCCCGCTCGGTCACTCGAGGCAATCCTACCACCCTTTCTCTACCGCTAGGGAGTCCCTGAAGTGCTTTGCCTCGAGCAATAGAGGCCTCAGGCTGCCGCCGTCGTCCTGAAGAGCACTGGCGGCCTCCCTGAAGTGTTGGAGAAACATGTTCAGTGCGTCCATGATAAAATCCTTGTTGCTGACGCAGAAGTCCGAGGCCATAGTGGGATCACAGGCTGCCAGTCTGGTCATGTCCCTGAAGCCCGCCGATGCCACCGCGGCAGCTTCGGGGTATACCCGGCTGGCATCCAACACGGTGCGGGTCAGGGCTGCCGAAAGCAGGTAGGGAAGGTGGCTGACCAGGGCTACCAGGCGATCGTGCTCAGCTACACTCATGAACACTGGCTTGGCACCCAGTTCCTTCACCAGGCTTAGTACCACTTCCACGCACCTGGGGTGGGTCTTGCCGGTGGGTGTTATCACCCAGCAGCTACCTCGGAAGAGGTCGGGCCGGGCAGCCCGGAACCCTGACTTCTCAGAGCCCGCCATGGGGTGCCCGCCCACATACATGCAGTGGGGGGGAAGGTGAGCCTCCAAGTCCTGGACCACCTCGGACTTGCTGCTTCCCACGTCGGTGATGACAGCACCCTTCCTGAGGTGAGGGGCAGCCTTGAGGCCCGCAAGCGCCAGGGACCTCACGGGGGATGCCAGTATTACCAGGCCTGCGTCCTTCACCGCACCGGAAAGGTGGATGGTGGGAATACCCAGGGCATTCGCGGCCTCGCACGTTTCAAGGTCGGGGTCGTGCGCCACGACGGAGTGCCTATCCTTGAGTGCCAGGGCCATGGAACCGCCTATGAGCCCAAGACCCACCACGGCTATCCTGGAGGGCAGCGTCATAGGAAACCCTCCTCTCAGACGGCTGTCTTCATGGATGGGGCCGGGCGCACAAGGCTACGTCCCACGGCCTGGGCCACCCTGGACAACTGTGATACCATTTCCCTAAAGGCAGGGGGTTTTAGGGACTGGGGTCCATCGCTGAGTGCCCTCTCGGGATCAGGGTGAACCTCAATGAGAAGGCCGTCGGCCCCTGCAGCTATGGCGGCAGCTGCCATGGGGCTCACCAGCTCCCAGCGCCCCGTCCCGTGACTGGGGTCCACTATCACCGGGAGGTGGCTCAGCTTCTTCAGGACAGGGACAGCACTGAGATCCAGAGTGAAACGAGTGTATGATTCAAAGGTTCTTATGCCGCGTTCGCACAGGATCACATTGGGATTTCCCTCGGAAAGCACGTAATCGGCAGCCTGCAGCCACTCCTCCACCGAGGCGGACATGCCCCGCTTCAAGAGCACAGGCCTGTGAGACTTGCCAGCCTCCTGCAGGAGTGTGAAGTTCTGCATGTTCCTGGCGCCTATCTGGAGTATATCCGCGTACCGGCCCACAAGGCTCACCTGGTCTGGTGAGATGACCTCGGTAATGACGGGGAGACCGGCACTCACTCCCACATCCCTCAGGATCTTCAGGCCCTCCACGCCTAAGCCCTGGAAGCTGTAGGGGGATGTCCTAGGCTTAAAGGCGCCCCCCCTCAGCACGGAGGCACCGTCTGAGGCAAGGCCGTGAGCGAGATCCTCTAGCATGCTCCTGCTCTCGATGGAACACGGGCCCGCCATGACTACGATACCCTCCCCGCCTACAGGCACACCACTTACATCGATGACCGTGGGTTCCTGGCGGTACTCCCGGCTTGCCAGCTTGAAAGGTTGCTGGATCCTGATGACCCTTTCCACCCCGGGCATGACCTCCAGGGTCTCCTGGGGCATCCGCCGGACGTCGCCCACAACGCCCACAACGGTCCTTTCCTGACCCCGGGAGAGATGGACAGTCAAACCCGCTGACTCCAGCCTCTTGATGAGAGAGTTGAGTTCCGACTCCGTCGCCTCTGGTGCCATCACCACTATCATTACTCACCCTCCTCAGTTCCCGCCCGGGCTCAGATCAGACCTGAGTCCCTTGGCCCCTCTCAGGTAGATGTGGCGCACCGCCGCCTGAGGGCGGCCGGTATTCCAGAGAAGCATTACCCGCACACACATGGCGGGCGAACCTTGTACGGCGGGAGCAACGCTATCCAGGAGGGGAACCATGGTCCACCCTAGTTCCCGCGCGGCGCTGGCGGCGTATGCCGCGGTCAGGTCAGGCGTGACGCTAAAGAGTGCCGCGGTGAGGTCTGCAGTCTCTACCCCATTTGCCCGCACCATCTCAATGAGCAACTCCTGCACCGCGGCCTGGATGCAGGCGCTGTCATCCAGATCCACCGTCGTCGCACCCCTGATCCCCCTGACCAAGGCGAATACCCCCCAACACGAAAAGGGTTACCGCAGGGGGCAACCCTTCCCATTTTCGCCCCTACCGTGCTTCCATGCTACCCTCTGTGGTTTCGAGCGCCGCCTTCCTACCCTGCCCTCATGGGCCTACCGTGCTGCACGAGCGGCTGTTGAAGAGATTATAGCATGGAGTGGCCCGGGGCGGCAACCATGAATTGGCGTACCGCCTCGAGCCCATTGTGTTTCTTGCCCGTCGCTCTTTTTGGCCCTTTATCCAGTATCTCCAGCACTCGCCCGAGGTCGTTATCACGCGGCGCTTTAACCCGCTTCTTTCTTGAGGGCCCTTCTCTGGCAGAGCACCTCTTATTTACGGGAAAACGCCAGACAAAAGATGTGAATGATCAAACAGGCTACTATGAGATTTTTCATAGTAGCCTGTGCCCATATAGGTTGTGATATTCTGTTTTGCGCGCCTCACTATTTCCTTACTTTGTCATAACCTTAATCTTCATCTACGTCTTCTTCAACGTCCTCATCCGAACCTTCTTCAACGTCCTCAGCCGAATCTTCATCTGAATCTTCATCTTCAACATCATCTTCGTCTGACTCTTCCTCTAAATCAACGTCGTCTTCGTCCGACTCTTCCTCATCCCTGTAAAACTCATCTTCTAACAAATCATCTATTTCTGAGACGGACCCGTCAGCATTTTTCAATGCAGATAGTATTTTACTCATTGCCTCCGTTTCCGAAATGCCATCCTCGACTGCATCTATGAGAATAGACGTAATGGTTGTTATTTCTTCAAGAGAAGGGTCGAAATTCATTGCCTCTTTTATAAGGTTAACGGCAACTTCCTCCGATATACCCGCTTCAATCATGTCAATGTAG
>JBFMCS010000062.1:12080-96227 GCA_040754315.1 Bacillota bacterium | reverse complement strand
CTCCTGGTGATGTTTGGTTTACTCACCTTTCCATCTACCAGGGAGAGGGTGGCCTTTCCTCCTCACCTTCCTCTCTAGGCCCTTCTACCTCTGATTCCCTTTTTACACCATTCTACCGGACACTACTTTAGCTTTTGTGATCAAAACCACATCACCTTCACCCGGGCAAGGCCCTCTAGGGAAGAATGACAGCTGCTATGTAGAGCAAAAGAACTGGTCCGTTGTGAGAAAGACATTAGGTTATAGCCGCACATCTTCCGCACCCATGATGCCCATCACACGTGAATTCCGACCCATATTCTGTCATCTACTTCAGATAGATATCTTCACTGAACCCGGCCAACCTCAGTGCCTTGAGGACTTCGGGGTTGGTGTTGCTGGGCAGCACCCGGAGTGTACCGTTGCCGGTGTCTACGAGTATCACCTGGAATGACCTGAGCAACTCCAGCAGGGAGGCCACTGTGGGTTTGTTGACCACCCTCTTCCCGGGCAACTTGATGGTGTCATTCCGGGCGGCCAGTGTGACCCTCACCCTGCGTTCCAGGTAGGTGGCGATGAGAAGCGCCAGAAGAAAGACGTAGGCAAGTGCGTATGCCCAGTTCACCGACTTCAGATAGATGCCGTCCACATACGTGGGGTCTTGAGAAAGCGAAACTTGGTTTCTACGGTCCGACCCTGCGACTTGTACTCCGATAGTACCTCCCTGTCGTTCATTTCTTCCCGGGGCACGTTGGTGATCAGTACGAACGTGGATAGTCTCTCATGTGTGCGCTGTACGACTTCTTGCCTTGCCGTGCCCACTGAAAGCACCACCCGGTAGTGGGTCTCAGTCACAGGCTCTATTCCCTTCCTGGGCCTACCCCTGCCGCGTATGATCGTGACCTCGGGCTTTACCTGAAAACCCATTGAGAAGTGCCCGCCATGTTCCTTCTGAAACTCGACCGCCGCCTGTTCAGCGTCGGCCTGACAGTAAAACCCCTTCTTTCCCAGTTCCCTTGCCGCCTTCTCGATCTCCAGCCTCTCCGCTGCAAGCCTCTTTGTCAGCGTCTTCTCCTTCTGGCGGTCAAGACTAGTTGACCCTACCGCTATGAACCTGTACCTTCTCCCGTTTATCTCCTGCTCAAAGGATTGGGCCCTGTATGCTGCCGCATTATATCTCTCGGAAAAGGTACCCATCTCGACCCAGTCGTCCTTTTCCCATGCAATGTCCTTGATGGCCTCCTCCACTCCAAACGTTCCCGGGACCCTGGAAATGAAACGGATACCCTCTTGGGCCATCAGTTCAAGATTCTCCTTGCCTACCAGCGCCGAGTCGGCAACGCACACGATGTCCTTCCCGTGTTTCCTAAAAAGTGCCTCGAGTTCCGTGATGACCTTCCCGTTCCACGTCTTGTCGCTGGTATTGCCGCTGAGCACATCACCCGCCAGGGGTATCCCTTCGGTGTTCACCAGAAGTCCGCATACAAACTGCTGTAAGTCCGGCCTCTTGTCCTTGCTGTGGCCGTGGTTTATCTCGATTATCGCACTGTCATCCTCGTACTCCCCATATACCGAAATCGACGTCGTATCTGCGTGTACGCTCTTTACCTCTATGTCGTCCTTGAGAACACACGAAAGGCTCACACTGGAAAACAGCCCTTTCAGGTCCACCTGAGCCATCCTGTCCAACGTTCGCCCCAAGGCGTCGTCGTTGATGTCCTCCGCCCTGACCCCTTCCCCGAGAACCTTCTCCACGTCCTGCTCCGCATAGAATTCCTCCACCTTGTACAGCGGCTTTCTCCCCGCAGCATTGATAGGTGATTGGACCCGAAAACCCGGGAGCCCTCCGCCGGTTGAGAGGGGGGGAAGCCAGAAGAGCATTGGTGTAATTGTTGCTTGTCTACCCGGAATACGATGAACCTCAAGTCCCACTATCCAGTCTCCGTCCCCTCCGGGTGCGGCATGATCGATGTGTCGAAAGACTGCCGCCGAGCAGGTGGGATATCAAGCCTTAGAGAACGACGCCGCTCGATGCACCGGGAACCCACAAAGTGACCCACCACAAGACTCAGGGGGCGTGGCAGGATCTCCTGGCTACGAGCCTGGGGAGGATGTCAACTGCCCAAGCCTTTATCAAGGCTGCCGGCCTGAGGAGATACGCCGGCTGACCCCATCCAGGTGACGGTAATTGCAGGCTGCCACCAAAGCTAGCGTAGTACTCGGCGGCCTGAACATGGTGCTTCGCTAGCTTAGGCCACGCATTCCTCCCGGCTTTGGCTCCATCAAGAACTGGGCATTGACAAGGGGCGATGGGAAGTGCCTGGGCAGGCGTGATCAGAGAGGTTCCGCGGCCGTAGTCACCGAGGTGTGTTGACACCGGTGACCCGGCCTTGTCGTCTCATCCTTTCCTCTTGGTTGTAGGACAGGGGTTTCTCCAGGCCCTCACCGCTTTAGTCCTTCTTAACCCTCTCCAGTGAGAGTCTCGGGCCTCGTTCTCCCTTCCCGGGCTGCCACAAAGAGCGACAGCCTGCCGGGATCACATGCCAATTCGCGGTGTTCCTTCGTCTGTAACCGGAGGGATAGGGAAGGCGTTGGTGTTGGAGTAGTTTTTAGAGCCAATTTAAAAAATATAAATAGGCGGGAGGAAATTTTAGTTCCATGATGAATACTCAAGCGCAGAATTATATATATGTAAAAAACCTTGATCTGGCGAGGGCATTCACGTCCCTGTTGCTGGCTAAAGTGCCTGGCTGCCCCTGTAGCGGCAGCAATTGGCGAACCTGATTGAGAGGATGCAAGGATCTGGACTGTGAATCCCCATCTTGGCATCCGAGGTTTTTGTCATGGAGCGGAAGGTGAAAAAAATGGGCAGGTACATTGCCAAGAGACTGTTGATCCTGATACCTACCCTGCTTGCCATCATCTTCGTCGTCTTCAGCATTATGAGCCTTACGCCTGGCAACCCGGCACAGGTCATGCTCGGGCAGCAGGCCACACCTGAGGCCATCGCCAAGCTCAACCGGGAGCTGGGATTTGACCGGCCGTTCCTTATCAGGTACGGGGACTATGTGCTAAAGCTCGTCGGCGGAGACATGGGGAAATCGTATACCACCGGCAGGTCGGTGTTCGGCGAGATCATCACCCGCTTCCCGACCACCGTGAAGCTGGCCTCCTTTGCCATCCTGGTATCTGTGATGATTGGCATTCCCCTCGGGATCCTTGCCGCGGTGAAGCAGTACAGCCTGTACGACGTCATGGGTACTGCCGCCGCCATGTTCATGGCGGCTATGCCAGGATTCTGGTTTGGACTAATGGCTATCCTGCTCTTTGCGCTGAAGCTTGGCTGGCTTCCATCCAACGGGAATGATACGTGGATACACTACATACTCCCGGCATTTACGCTGGCGATCCCAGTATCGGCGTCGCTTCTGCGGCTTACCCGCACAACGATGCTGGAGACCGTGAGACAGGACTACGTGCGCACCGCCCGGGCCAAGGGACAGGCAGAGAGGAAGGTCATCTTCCACCACGCCCTGAAAAACGCGCTCTTGCCCGTTATCACCGTAGCAGGAATGGAATTCGGATGGCTTCTCGGTGGCGCGGTGGTCATCGAAACAGTTTTTTCTATCAACGGCATCGGCAAGCTCATCATCGATGCCATCAGGATGAAGGACGTTCCTCAGGTAACCGGCTGTGCCTTGTTCTTGGCCCTCTTCTTCACGATGGTCATGTTGGTTGTGGATATTCTCTACGCCTACATAGATCCGAGGATCAGGGCTCGATACCAACGAGGATAGGCGAGGGGACACGGGATCATGGGCAGCGTGACTAGCGTCTTACCTGTGAAGAGGTGCAAACGGAGGAGCCGGTCCAAAGAGATCTGGACGCGGATGAAAAAGAACAGGATCGCCATGTTCGGAATGGCGATCTTCATTGTGATCCTCTTTTGCACGATCTTTGCCGACCTCATCGTTCCCTACCAGGTAGCATTGGAACAGAACATCGAGATTCGGCTACAGCCCCCCTCGGCTGATCACTGGTTTGGCGCCGACGTGTACGGCAGGGACATCTTCGCCCGCATTATCCACGGCACGCGAAACTCCCTGGTCATGGGGATCGGAGCTGTAATCGTGGGCATCTCCCTCGGCGGCGTCTTCGGCGCGACAGCGGGATACTATGGCGGCAGGATGGATGCGTTGATAATGAGGGTCATGGACACGATAATGTGCATGCCCTTCATGCTCCTGGCCCTCGCTATTGTGGCTGCCCTCGGGCCAGGGCTGATAAACGTGCTGATCGCCCTGATGCTGTCCATGGTCCCGTACTACACCAGGGTGATCCGCGCGGCGATCCTAACGGTCACCGGGCAGGACTTCATCGAAGCTGCCAAGGCATGCGGCACGCCCGACTACTTCATCATTCTGAAGCATATCCTGCCCAACGCCATCGGCCCAATAATCGTCCAGGCTACGATGTCGGTGGGTAGCATGATTATCTGGGCGGCGGCGATGAGCTTCCTCGGCATGGGAATACAGCCGCCCACACCGGAATGGGGCTCAATGCTCTCCGAAGGCAAGGACTACATGCTATACTCACCCCATCTCGTGGTATTTCCAGGGATGGCAATCGTCCTGACCGCCCTCTCAATGAACCTCATGGGTGACGGGCTCAGAGACGCTCTTGACCCAAGGCTAAAGGACTGAGGTGAATGCCATGAGGCTCCTGGTTATAAAGAACCTCAGTGTAGTCTACAAGACGGATGAAGCGATCGTTCATGCCGTCAACAGGATCGGCTTCGATATCAGGCGCGGGGAGACCGTTGGGCTGGTTGGCGAGACTGGAGCCGGAAAGACGACAACCGCCCTGGCCATAATGCAGCTACTACCCGAGAGGACAGGGCGCATCACTGAGGGAGAGATCTATTTTGACGGAGAAAACCTCCTAGACAAGCCCAAGAACGAGATGAGACTGATACGCGGCGCCCGTATAGCTATGGTCTTCCAGGATCCCATGACATCGCTCAACCCCATCGTGACCGTGGGTGATCAGATCAGGGAATCACTGGAGATCCACAATCCCAAGAGCACCAGGAGCGAGATAGAGGCACAGGTGGATGAGCTGCTCATGCTCGTCGGCATACAGCCAAGAAGAAAGGGCGAATATCCTCACCAGTTCTCAGGCGGAATGAAGCAGCGCGTTGTGATAGCGATGTCCCTTGCGTGCAATCCCGAGCTACTCATTGCCGATGAGCCGACCACCGCCCTGGACGTTACGATCCAGGCCCAGGTGCTGGCCCTGATTGAGGAGCTCAGGGAAAAGATGGGAACCTCAATGATCATGATCACTCACGACCTGGGTGTTGTCGCCCAGACCTGCGACAGGGTGGCCATCATGTATGCCGGGGAGATCGTGGAGAAGGGAACCGCCCGCGATGTGTTCGAAGGGCCCAGGCACCACCCCTATACCCTGGGCCTCTTTGGCTCGATACCCGATCTTGAGGTCGAGACCCGCAGGTTGAGCCCCATTGACGGGCTGATGCCCGATCCCACCAACCTGCCCCCAGGCTGCAGGTTTCACCCCAGGTGCAGGTCATCCCTGGAGATATGCAGGCAACAACAACCCGAGCCACGCTGCTTTGGCGAGCACGTGATCGCTTGTCATCTTTGTTGAAGGGAGGTACGAGCCCTGGAGCCATTGGTAAAGACCATTGACCTAAGGAAGTACTTCAAGGTCAACACTGGCCTTCTTCGCGCCGTGGATGGCGTTAGCATTGAGATCAAGAAGGGACAGACCCTCGGCGTTGTCGGGGAGTCCGGTTGCGGCAAGTCGACCCTGGGAAGACTGGTGCTTCGCCTCCTTGAGCCGACCTCCGGCAAGGTGCTGTTTGAAGGACGTGACATATTGAAATACAGCTGGCAGGAGATGAAAAAGGCCAGGCGTCAGATGCAGATTATCTTCCAGGACCCGTTCTCCAGCCTGAACCCCCGAATGTCCGTTTTCGACCTCATCGCGGAGCCGCTGATCATGAATCACGCCTGCAAAAGCAGGCGAGAAATGACGGAAAGGACGCTTGACCTTATGAACACGGTCGGGCTTGCGGAGCGCTTCGTCAACGCCTATCCCCACGAGATGGACGGTGGACGCCGCCAGCGCATTGGGATCGCCCGGGCCCTGGCGTTGAAGCCGCCGTTCATCGTGTGCGATGAACCGGTGTCCGCCTTGGACGTATCGATCCAGGCGCAGATACTGAACCTGGTCATGGACCTGCAGGAGGAAATGGGGCTTACCTACATGTTCATTACCCATGATCTCTCTGTGGTAAAACACATCTCCAATGAGATTGCCGTCATGTACCTGGGGCAGTGCGTTGAGCGGGCCGGAGCCAAAGAGCTCTTCAAGAACCCGCTGCATCCATACACCAAAGCGCTCCTCTCGGCAATCCCAGTTCCGAGGCTCACGGGCACAAGGAACAGGCAGATCATCAGGGGCGAGGTATCGGACCCGATCAATCCCAAGCCGGGCTGCCGATTCGCGTCAAGATGCGACTACTGTGAAAGGAAATGCCTTGGGCAGGACATCCATCTGGAGGATCTAGGCAACGGGCATTTTGTGGCCTGCCGCCTCTATCAAGGTTCTTAACAGCCGCCAGGCTGTGGGATTAGGAAGAGAGACGCAAGAAGCATGAGGGTGAAGGTGGGGGTACTTGTCCGCTATTACGATTGCCGCACTCCTGGCAGGCTGCGGCAAGAAGTAGATGAACCTGCTGCACCAGAGTCACGGCGGGGGATGGTTGTGGCTGTGTCGCAGGTCAATAATAGCTTCGAACCCTATGGATCCTATGCCGAGGATACCCTCGGGCCCATGCAGGTCTATGACACCCTGGTTATCAAGGATGAAGACGGGAAGATCGCCTTATCCATCGCGGAACGATGAGAGACTTTCCCGGAAGGCATGACTTTATACTGGGTATGGATGTTGTAGGCGGATGGAGGCGGGTGAGCCTAAGATCGTCTCCCAGATCAGGATCCTGTCCATCATGGGGGACGGAGATGACCAGCGTGTTTCACCAGGGTCTGAACAGCCGCAAGGCTGCTAGATTAAAAGGGGAGGTTGGGGTCATGAAAAGGAGCATGGTATTATTGCTGTGCCTCGTCACAATCGCGGCTCTTCTCACAGGGTGTGGGCAGAAAAGCGGTGGCACGCCAAGCCAGCCCGATTCCGGTGCGGATGTGGATAGGGAGATGGTTGTAGGCATTCCCAAGATTACGGAGAGCTTTGATTTCTACAACACCACAAACGGTTTTGAGAGTATCAGCATGTCCCAGGTCTACGACACCCTCGTAGTCAAGGACAGTGGTGGAAAGACAGTACCCTCTCTGGCTGAAAGCTATGAGATCTCCCCGGACGGCAAGACCTATACCTTCTATCTCAGAAAGGGCGTCAAGTTCACAAACGGCATCGAGTTTACGGCATCTGACGCCAAGTACTCGATCGAGCAGGCCATGGAATCGCCTTGGACCTCTTGGGCATATGCCTCCGTCGACAGCTGTGAAATTGTCGATGGCTACACGATCAGGATCAACATGAAGACACCCAGTGTGGGATTCCTGGAATACCTGAGCAATATCTACTACAGCGCCATGCTCAGTGAAGAGACCGTCAAGAATTGTGGTGAAGACTACGGCAAAAGCGTCGAAAACACGGTGGGGACGGGCCCCTATATCCTCAAAGAGTGGAAACCCGGGGAGCTGTGCGTGTATGAGGCCAATCCTGACTACTTCAAGGGCGAGCCGGCTGTCAAGAAGGTAAGGCTCAAGACGATAACAGACGTGAACACCGCCGTCATAGCCCTTCAGACGGGGGAGATACACGCCTATTTCAACGATATTCCCGGTATCAGCTATGACGCCGTTGCGAAATCAGAGAAGCTCAACCTGGTATCCTTCCCATCGACCATATTCTTCGAGTGTATCATGAACACCCAGACCGGACCGTTCTCCGATGTGCGTCTGCGCCAGGCTGTGGCTTACGCCGTAGACCGCCAGCAGATGCTCATCGTCGGTGCTGAGGGCCATGGTGCGGTAGCGGACTACCCGGGCAACCGCCAGGGCTATACCGAGGGTGACCCAGGCCTTAAAACATGGTATTCCGTGGACATAGAAAAGGCCAAGGGGTTTGTTAAGGAGGCAGGCATGGAAGGCAAGACCGTCATCATCAAGACCTACGCGACGGACCCCTACCCCAAGCTTGCCACTGTGCTCCAGGACGCCCTCACCAAGATAGGCCTCAAGGCGGAGGTGCAACAGATGGAGAGGGGCGCCTTCATCGACGAGGCGCTGACGAAGGGGCAGTATGAGATCGGTGTCTGCCGCTGGGCCGCCGGCACGAAGGACATGGACGAGATCATGTATGGCAGCCTCGCTACCGCCAGCATTGGCTCCGCTGGCAACTGGAGCTGGTACTCCAACCCCGCCATGGATGAGATCCTGGCCAAGGCTGGGGCCGAGACGGACCCCGAAGTCAGAAAGCGGCTCTACGCCGACGCCATCAGGATCTATACCGAGGACGTGCCCCAGATCCCCTTGTACTACCCGGACGGGAGCCGTGCCTATTCCAGGGACTTGGCAATTCACGAGGGCAACGTTGAGTATGACAGGTTCTTTGACTATGCGTGGAAGAACTAATCTCCTGTAACCCCGGCGCGCTGCATCAGAAGGGCGGGAGGGGGTGACTCGATTGGGACGCAAGGAGGCGAGGCTCCCGCCGTAGAAGAGACAACCTGACCCTTCGTGCGGCCGGGCCCTATCGTGCCATGTTCCCCTGGAGGTCTTGCGCTCACGTGATACCGGACCCCTGCCGGCGGTCAACCGGCGGCCGGCAGGGGGCGGAGGGACTGCCTATCTTCCGCCCGGACGCGAGGCGCATGTTATAGGCTTCGCCACGGAGAGAGGCCAGGACGCGTGACGGCGGCCAAGGCTTGCCCAGAACCCCAATTACCTGCTCCGTCTGCCAAGAAAGCACTCACCGATCGTGAGCTTGACCGGAGCAGCTTCAAGGAAGGGAAGAGATGCAAAAAGAACTGGGTAACAGGATAAAGGAGCTCAGGAAATCCAAGGGGCTGGTATTGAAGGACCTGAGCAAGAAGACCAACCTGTCCATCGGCTTCCTTTCGCTAGTTGAAAGAGGCTTGGCGTCCGCGGGCCTGGCCTCACTGCAGAACATCGCCGAGGCCCTTGAGGTAGACCTGGGTTACCTGTTGAACCCATCCCAGGGCAGCCAAAAGAAGCGGATGGTCATACGCAGTTTCGAACACGAGCATTTCTGCCCGGAAAACTCAAAGTACATATACTTCAGCCTGGCCGGGAGCATAGAGGACAAGAAGATCGACCCCATGATGGTGCTCTTCTTGCCGGGGGAGACACGAGACACAGTGGCACCCTTCATACACAAGGGCGAGGAGTTCATCTACGTGTTGGAGGGTATACTCACCTTCTTCATTGAGGACAAGGAGTACGAACTGTATCCGGGGGATTGCATCCATATCCAGTCGACGGTTCCCCACAACTGGGGCAACTTCACAAACAGACTCGTCAAGGCGCTGTGTGTGGTAACGCCGAGAATCCTCTAGGTGAGGAACATACCTGAGCCCCGGTGATCCGGGAGCTGGCAAGGAGATTGCTTGATTGCCTGTACAATGCGACGATCCGTGTTCCGTGAGTGGAGGTATGTGGGTTCAGATGCAGCCGGCCTATTGCACTAGAAGAGAGAGGCTACTGGAGCGATTGGATTGCCAAGGGATAAAGAGAGCGGTAATAACTGACCCCTTGAACATCCTTTATTTCACTGGCATAAGAGTTGTGCCCTATGAGAGGCTGTACGCCCTTGTCCTGTATCAATCAGGAGACATCTGCCATTTCGTCCTCCCTGTGCTTGACCGGGGCGTTACCGAAGAACCGGGCATCGAGAAGGTCTTATACGAGGATACGATGGACCCGGTCAGGGTACTGGCGGACCTGGTAGGCACGGGTACCGCGTTAGGGGTTGATACGGACTACTTCCCGTTGTCACTGGGCGAGAGGATCAGGGATTTCACTGGACCGGTCCATCTTAAGGACATCAGCGCCGCCATCAGAAGCCTGCGCCTTTACAAGGATGATACGGAGATCCAGCTAATCCGCACGGCTGTCAGCTATGGTGATATGATCTTCGATGAGATACGCCAGGAGATCGTCGCGGGCCGGACAGAAAGGGAGCTACTGTGCGATATCTTCAGGGCAATGTGCAATAAGAAGGGCGTTATCAGCGACACTTACGTCATCCAGATCCTAAGCGGGGAGAGATCCGCAAACCCGCATGGGCATAGCGGGGATAGGCGATTCATAAAGGGCGATACGGTTACCATAGACTTCGGCGTCTGCTACTCTCACTACTGGTCCGACTTGACGAGAACCTTCTTTTTGGGAAACGCCAATTCCCGTCTTGATACGATCTACAAGACCGTGCTGGAGGCTCAGGTCGTGGCAATCGAGAGGGTGAAGCCCGGGGTGCCGGTCCGGGAGGTCGACCTGGCGGCCCGGAACGTGATCAGGAAAGCGGGTTACGGAGACTCTTTCCTTCACCGGACGGGCCATGGGATCGGGCTTGACATACACGAGTACCCCAAGGTTCACAGCGAAAACAACGAAGTGTTGCAGGAGGGTATGGTATTCACTGTGGAGCCCGGGATATACCTGCCTGGGCTGGGCGGGGTGCGCATAGAAGACGACGTAGTGGTCACCAGAAACGGAGCGGCCGTGCTGAGCGGTTTTTCCAAGGGGTATCAAGAGATGGTCATCAGCCCCTAGGAAGTGCAGTGCCGTAGCTGGCCCCTAGCTCGAAGAGCCGCTCAAACGGGCATGCCGTCACTTGACCGCGGTTTTCTGCTGGGGCTTCCAGGGCCCGTCTCGCGCGGCACAGCTAGGCCTGGGGTTTTACGGGAAGGGAGCAACGCTGGTGTGCGTTAGCCAAAGGCCTTTCAGGGTCATCAGTGACAGTGACGTTATGAGGATACACGAGGCCAGCGTCTCGATACTGGCACGATTGGGCGTCAGGGTTGATGACGAGGGCCTGAGAGAGGACCTCCAGAACCACGGCTGCGGCGTAACGAAGGACAGGGTGACCATCCCTTCGGGCTTGATCGACCGGGTGCTGGCTGCGGTCAAGGGCGAGGTCTCTCTGAGAAGCCACACAGGCAGGAGCATATGCATCCGGCAGGGCGGGGTCTGGTCGCACTCCACCGGCGGGATCCCCAGCGTCATCGACCTTGAAACGGGACAGAAACGAAGTGCCACGCTCAAGGATTTCGCCGATGCCGTACGCCTGATGAACAAGCTGGACTGTGACATGCCTTGCGCGCTTTTGTACCCGGTTGATGTCCCTGCTCCCATCAGCCAGGTTGTCCAGTTCGAGTGCCTGCTGCGTTATAGCGAAAAACCGGTCTACGGGCCGGGTGTCTCGTCCCCAGGTGAGGCCAAGTACATTGTGGAGTTGTTCAATGCCTGTGCCTCCGGTGACGGGTTCCTTGGGGTAGTAGGCATCTCTCCGGAAAGCCCCTTGTACTATCCCAAGGTGATCACGGACACAATGAGGATCATCATCTCTGCCCGAATACCTACCGTGATGCTGGTAGCACCACTTGCGGGGATTTCATCCCCCATGACCGTTGCGGGCAGCCTGGCCCAGCTGAACGCCAACATGCTGGCGTTCGCTACCATCTCCCATATCATCAACCCTAAGACACCCCTCATCTACGGGGCACGCATGAACTTCCCCAACATGAAAACCGGGCAGTCGATCTGGGGGCTCCCTGAAGTCGGCGTCGCAGGCGCGATTGCCGTTCAGCTGGCGTCTTCCTACGGCTTTCTCTCCGATGTCTACGGGCTGTCCTGCACATCGTGCACCTTCGATGCCCAGGCCGGCTACGAGAAGGCGACCAATTGCCTGACAGCCATGCTGGCCGGCGCGAACCTCATCTCCGGTCTCGGGAGCCTTGCGAGCCTGACTGTGGCTTCGTATGAACAACTCGTTATCGATGACGAGATCTTCTCTGCCCAAAAGAGGGTAAGACGCGGGGTCGCCGTCAACGAGGACACCCTGGCGCTGGATGTCATCGAAGATGTGATCAAGGGTGGGTCCTTTCTGGAACAGGAGCATACGATAAGGCACTTGAGGGGAGGGGAGGTGTTCATCCCCCGGCTGGGGTTCGACCGGACGTGGACCGAGTGGGATGCTGCCGGCCAGAAGGACATCAGGGAGGTCGCCAGGGAATTCGCCAGGAGGCACCTGGCTGGTAGTGACTGCCAACCCATAGGCGAGCATCTTGACAGGGAGATCAACAAGGTGATGCAGGCAGCGCGCAGGGATCTTGTCAAGGAGCGATAGCCACTCCTCTAGCCCGCTGGCGCTGCCATCCACACCCTGCGCCTCCGGGGGAACCAGGGCTTCCATCCAGGCCAAGGTTTGACAGATCGCAAAGAGCACGGCGCCAGTCTCGCTTGCCTTCTGCCTTCCTTGGCCCACCGGGGCGCCCTAGTCGCGCTGGAAGACCACTTCCCCGTTAACAATGGTGTAGTCAACTCGAGCCTGCCTAAGCCCCTCCATGCCAAAAGGGTTTCCTGACAGCGCCACTATGTCAGCCAGCATCCCAGGGCGCAGGCTCCCCACTTCCTTCTCCCAGTAGCACGAAAACGCGGCCCCTTTAGTATAGGCCTCCAGGGACTCACCCGCGCTGAGGCATTCCTCTGGATACCATGAGGGCTCACCCCGGGTAACCGCCGCCCACATGCCAACCAGGGGATCCGGGATCTCCACGGGGGCGTCAGACCCAAAGGCCAAGACAGCCCCGGAAGCCTTCAGGGAACGGAAGGCATAGGCGTAGCGTGCCCTTGTCCCCCAGTGCTGGTCCGCTAGATGCATGTCCGAGAGCACGTGGGATGGCTGGACGGAGGCGATCACACCCAGGGAGCCAAGGCGCCCGGTGTCCTGGGGAGCCAGGAGTTGCACGTGCTCTATGCGGTGGCGAAGCCCCTTCCGGCTTGACACCTCTGAGAAGCCCTCCAAGACGTCCAGGGTGTTCCTGATGGCCCTGTCCCCGATGGCGTGGATCGCTACGGCGAAACCGTTCTCCACACACTGTCTCACCTGGTCTCGCAGGTCCTCCTTGGTCAGCACCTCCACGCCCGAGTACTCACGGCTGCCCTCATAGGGGTCAAGGAGGAGTGCGGTCCTGCTGGTGAGCGAGCCGTCAACGAAGGTCTTCACTCCGCCAATCCTGAGGAGGGCGTCCCCCTGGCCCATTGCCATGCCCCTGGCCAGGGCTTCGGGCAGGGACTGAACGGGGATGAACTTGAACACCCGGAGTGTCATCTGGCCCCTGCCCTTGAGTCGCTCCAGGGCATCGTAGGTCCCGAGGCCGCTCACATCCCCCAGGCCTGTCACTCCCAGGCTGTGCAGGGCGGCGAAAGCCTGGCGCATGCGGGCATCGATCTCCTCGGGCCCGGTGGGAGGAACGGCGTCCTTCAGGATGGGGAGGGCTGACTCCTTGAATATCCCGGTGAGGCTCCCTCCAGTGGTTCGCTCCGCCACCGCCCCAAAGGGGAGAACCGTGGATTCATCGATCCCGGCCAGCTTGATGGCCACGGAGTTTGCCCAGGCAGCGTGTTCATCCTTGCTGGTCAAGAGCACCGGGTTTTCCGGGGCCACGGCATCCAGCGCCTGGCGGCTAGGCGTCTCCGCCCAGTCGTTGGCTCTCCAGCCCCCGCCGTTGACCCAGGTCCCAGGGGGTGGGGCGGCTATTGACATGTGCCTTCTCACCCTCTCCAGTGCTTCCTCCAGGGATGAGGCCCCGTCCAGGTCTATCTCGGCAAGACGATCCGCGTAATCCATTAGATGCACGTGGGCGTCGATGAACCCTGGGACTATCCACCGCCCCTCCAGGTCAATGACCCTGGTTCCGGCGGGAATGCTGCTAGGCCCGATTTCTTCTATGCGGGGGCCCGTCACCAGGAGGGAGGTGGGTTCGGGGATCATCTTGTCCCAGTCAAAGACCCTGCACCCGGAAAGCAGTAGATTGCCCAATCTTCATCTCTCCCCACGTGTTCGAGTGTGGCTGGTATGGCCAGGCCGCCAGCCTTAGCCGATCCTGCCCGAGCAGAGTGTTCTAGAAGGGACAGGGGATCCCCTCCGAGGCTCCCTCGGGAAAAGGTGCCCCCGGCACAGATTGCCAGGTGGGGGCTTGACAGGTACCAGAACGGGATCTATGATGTTCTTGGATACCCCTGGGGGTATTAAACGGGTGCCAAGACCATGAGGAGGGTTGGCAGTGCCTCTTTACAGCTTCAGGTGTGAAGCCTGTGGAAAGGAATTTGACCGGGTTGCCAGCTGCGGTTGCTCCGAGAAGATATCCTGTCCAGGCTGCGGCTCGGAGAGCGTGAAGAAGGTGTTTTCTCCCTTTTCCTTCCTGAGGCCGAACAGTGGCTCAGCGGAGTCATCCACACCGAGAAGGCGCTACGGGTGAGGGTGCTGAAAGCGGCGGGCCGTGTGCCCACCAGAAGTGGTGACCCGGGGGTGCGTACACCAGCCTCCGGGTCATCGTTCTTAGTGTGTTACATCCTTCCCGCAACACCCGGCGCCTGGCCGCGGGGACGCCCAGGTTGAGGCCATGGTGAAGGATTGGGGTCACCTCCAGTCTACCTTGCGTAGATTATCCTGGTCTCCCGGGCAACCTCACCAGTGGAGATGGCTGCCTCGAAGGTTAATACGTGAAACCCATCCTGCCCGCGAGTAAGAGGCATGCCCGCCCTGGCGGACAGGATCCCGCCCTCATCGCAGGTTGACTCCAGCACACGGCCATCCAGTATGACCCGGTATGAGGGGGCGTGGAGTTCACCTATTCTTTCATCCACCCTGGCTGACAGCACGGGAACGTCCTGGTCAGTGACATGACCCATCTCCGGGCACTGCGTGAAGAACGGAGCCAGGTTCTTGGAGGGTTCGGCCACGGCCTCAACCTCCCGGAGGATCCGCATGGTGTTTCCTCCCAGGATCCTTTCAATGTCGCTCCTCCCGTAACCGCGCCGTGTGAGCTCCTGGGCTATCCTGGGCAGCCCTGAGGCGTCCGCCAGGTCCTCCGGCACGTCGGTGCCGTCGAAGTCCGAGCCAATGCCCGTATGGTCGACGCCCACCAGCCTCACAACGTGGTCTATGTGATGAACAATGCTGGCCACCGTGGCTAATCTGGCGGGTTCCCACAGGAAGTTCCGGGCGAAGGCGACCTGGACTGCCCCGCCGGCCCGAGCCAGGGCGCGGATCTGGTCATCGTCAAGGTTCCGGTCGTGCCGCCGGACGGCACTTATCCCTGTATGGCTGGCGATTACCGGAGCTCTCGAGGCCTCCAGGGCCCCCCAGAAGGTGGCCTTGGATAGGTGGGATACGTCAAGGATGATCCCCAGCCGATTGACTTCCTCTATTACCTCCCTGCCGAAGCCCGTCAGGCCTCCGTCTGAAGGGGTCCCCTCCGGGTAAGTCCTGCTTACGCCCTCACCTAGAGAGTTGGAGTGGTTCCATGTGAGGCTGAGTGCCCGGACTCCCAGGTCATGGAGCTGGCGGAGGATCTCATGCCCATCCTGGGGACGGATGCAGTAGGCTCCCTCAACTGCTGGCACGGCGGCGATGATTCCAAGCGCTGCCAGCCTCTCGATGTCCTGGACCGACTTGGCAACGGCCATGGAACTACCATTTGCCTTCACCGTCCAGTGAAGGGCGTAAAGGAGCGCTAGGGTCCTGCTGAGGTTGCGGTGGTGGGACGGGTAGCCTTGCGAGTAGGCCGCGAAGAAGGGTACATTGAGGCCTCCCCTACGCATCTTGGGGATATCCACGTGAAAGGGTGTATTAGTCCCAATGTCTACCTGTGGCAGCCAGGTTGCGGGGTCAACTACCCTCATCATGGTGTCGTTATGGGTGTCCACCACGATGCATGGGTTCGCCGGCGAAGCCGGGGTTCTCCTGGGTGGGGTTGCCGCTATACACCTGTTCATGATGGACCAACAATACCACGGCCCATGCGAAGACGTAAAGAGACTCCTGCCTTCGCAATATCACCCCCTTTGTCACGGTGAGTGACTGTGAAGGCCAGGCACCACGAACCCTTCCTCGCTGCTCATGGCATCCTGGCCCGTGGGGTGCAGCGTCTCAAGGGGCACCGGGAGATCCCCTCATGGCAAGGCCGCCGGGCGCCGTCATTCGTGTATAGGCCCTGGCTCACTCGCATCTAATGCCCATAAGAGTGCCACGCGGTGTAATCTTGTGTTCACTCTCGCCCAGCGGCAGGTATGGTTCGGCTCTCCAGCGAATAGGCATGGGTGATCAGGCATAAGGGGGGTAGCGGTTGGCCGCACTTGACGGAATCAAGGTACTAGACCTATCCCGGGTACTGGCAGGCCCCTACTGCTCAATGCTCCTGGCAGATATGGGAGCCGAGGTAGTCAAGGTGGAGATGCCCGGCACAGGGGATGACACCAGGGCTTGGGGCCCGCCCTTCCAGGGAGGGGAGGCCGCCTACTACCTCTCGGTCAACCGCAACAAGAAGAGCGTGACCGTGAACATGAAACACCCCGAGGGTCTTGGGGTGATCAGGAGGCTGGCATCATCCTCAGATATCCTCTTGGAGAACTTCAGGCCAGGCACAATGGACCGCCTGGGCCTGGAGTACGATGAGGTCAAGGCGTATAATCCAGGCATCATCTACTGCTCTATCTCCGGCTTCGGCCAGGACGGGCCCTACCGGGACAAGCCCGCCTACGACCTCCTGCTCCAGGCCACGGGAGGGCTCATGGGCATAACCGGTGAAGAGGATGGCTCACCCGTGAGGGTAGGGGTGGCCATCCTGGACATGGGGGCCGGGATGTTCGCCGCCCTGGGGATCATCACGGCACTCCTGGAGAGACAGCGATCAGGGGAGGGCCAGCGCCTGGACTTCTGCCTCCTGGATACCTCGGTGTCATGGCTGTCCTACATGGCCCAGAACTACTTCGCAACGGGGCAAGACCCCAGAAGGCTCGGGTCAGCCCACCCCAGCATAGTCCCTTACCAGGCCTTCCCCGCGAGAGACGGCCATGTGGTGGTAGCCGTGGGGAACGATAGGATATGGGAGAGGTTCTGCCAGGCACTGGGCCTGGACATCGCCCACGACCCCAGGTTCGAGACCAACTCAGCCCGGGTACGCAACCGGGAGGAACTGGTGGACATAATAAGCCGGGTGCTCTCCCAGGGTGGCACGGGGGAATGGGTCAAGACCCTCGAGGCATCCGGAGTGCCCTGCGGTCCGATCAACCTCATGTCCGACATCTTCCGGGACCCCCAGGTGGCCCATCGCAGGATGACTGTGGAGGTTCGCCACCCCAGCGGGCCCCTGACAGTGCTGGGATCACCCATGAAGATGTCCAGGACCCCGGGGGAGGTGCGAACCCCGCCGCCCCTTCTGGGGGAACATACTAATGAGGTTCTCACCGCCCTGGGTTACACCGAGAAGGAGATCCTGGCCCTGCGGGAGAAGGGAGCCATATAGCACCGGGGGCCCAGCCCCCCACCAGCATGGCAACAGGCTGCGAGGTGCCATTCACCAGGAGATCCTGCAGCCATTGATGCACCTGCCTGAAAAGGCGGCAATCACCAGGAGAGGCTTAGAAAGGGAGGCGATCAAGCATTGCTGACAGTAGTGGCAAACAAGGACTTTAAGGTGGAGATCGGCGACGGTAGGCCCACCGTCATCATAGCCGAGCGCATCAACCCCACGGGCCGCAAGGTCCTCAGCGCCCAGCTGGGACAGGGGAGCCTGGAGATGGTCGAGAAGGAAGCGTTGAAGCAGAAGGAGGCCGGGGGACACATCATCGACGTGAACGTCGGGGCTGGAGAGGTTGACGAGATGGTGATGCTGCCCATGGCCGTCAAGAAGGTCTCTGAACTCACCGGGTACCCAGTGAGCATTGACTCCAGCAATGCGGATGCCATCGTTGCGGCGCTCAAGGTGTATGAGGGAAGGGCCCTCATCAACTCCGTCACCGGCGAGGAGAGCCTCATGGAGAAGCTCCTGCCGGTTGCCAAGGAATATGGCGCTGCCATCGTGGGCCTGGCCATGGACGAGAGCGGCATACCCCCCACGGCGGAAGGGCGGCTGCGGGTTGCCGAGAAGATCCTCATGAAGGCCAAGAGCTATGGGCTGTCCGAAGAGGACCTGCTCATTGACCCCCTGACCATGACCGTTGCCACGGATCCTAAGGCAGGGGAGATAACCCTGGAGGCCGTGGAACTGGTTGCCACCAGGCTGGGCATCAACGTGGTACTGGGCGCCAGCAACGTGTCCTTCGGCCTCCCCGAGCGCCCGGTTGTGAACATGGCCTTCCTGGCCATGGCGATAGGGCGGGGGATGACTGCGGTGATCTCCGACCCCACCAAGTCTGATCTGAAAAAGTCCATACTGGCTGCGGACGTTCTCATGGGACGTGACCAGTGGGCACAGCGATACATCTGTAACTACCGCGCCGAGCAAAAGGCCCAGCAGGGATCCTGACTCCAGGAGGTGTGCTTGGGTGGACAGGCGGATCCGGGTTCTCGTGGCCAAGCCCGGGCTGGACGGCCATGACAGGGGTGCCAAGGTGGTTGCCAGGGCTTTGAGGGACGCAGGCATGGAGGTCATCTACACGGGACTCCACCAGACGCCGGATCAGGTGGCGGAGGCCGCCATTCAAGAGGATGTGGATGTCATTGGCATCAGCATCCTGTCGGGTGCCCACAAGACCCTCGTTCCCCGCATTGCCCAGGCCGTCCGGGAGAAGGGGGGCGACGACATCCTCATGCTTGTAGGGGGGATCATCCCCGGCAGCGACGTGGAATTCCTGAGGGAAACCGGCGTGAGGGCAGTCTTCGGCCCTGGGGCCTCCACCGTGGACATCATCCGGTTCATCCAGGAGAACGTGCCAGCATGATCTGGGCCGACCTGGCGGAGCGGGTACTGGGGAAGGATCGCCGCGCCTTGGCCCGGGCCATTTCCTGGGTGGAGGATGGACAGGAGGGTTGCCTGGACTTGCTCCGGGCCCTCTACCCCCACACCGGCAAGGCCCACATCGTGGGCGTTACCGGGTCCCCCGGAGTGGGTAAGAGCACAATGGTAGACGCGCTGGCGGTCCTTTACAGGGCCGCCGGCTCAACTCTTGGCATCATTGCCGTGGATCCCACGAGCCCCTTGACGGGGGGGGCCCTCCTGGGTGACCGCATCCGCATGAACAGGCACGGCACCGATCCCGGCGTGTTCATCAGGAGCCTGGCCAGCCGAGGGCGCCTCGGCGGGCTCTCCCGGGCCACAGGGGATGTCATCAGTCTTATGGAGGCCTTCGGCCTGGACGTGATCGTCGTTGAGACAGTGGGCAGCGGCCAGGCGGAGGTGGACATCATGAGGTACGCCCACACAGTGGTGGTGATCACCGCCCCGGGCCTAGGGGACGAGATCCAGGTTCTCAAGGCAGGTACCATGGAGATCGGAGACATCTTCGTGGTGAACAAGGCAGACCGTGCTGGCGCCGACAGGACCGTGAATGAGATAAGGAGCCTGTGGAAGGGCCACACCCAGGATGGCTGGGTACCCCCGGTCTACCCTGTTGTTGCCAGGGATGGCCAGGGGGTCCAGGAGGTATACCAGGGGGTGCTGGACCACCGCCGTTACCTGGTGGAGGAGGGCGGTCTTGCCGCCCGGGTCACCCGCGGGCTTGAGACCCAGGTGCGTGAGATACTGGAGGAGACTGTGGTCGACTACATGCTCGGGAAGGCAAGGGAACAAGGCCTCCTCCAGGAGCTCCTGGAGGAGGTGGCGGGACGAAGGCTGGATCCCCACGGGGCCGTGGCGAGACTCTGTGACAGGTACGGCTGGCAGCGCCTAAAGCCTGATTAAACCCACAGGGGGGCTGTTCCATGGACTTCCGACTCACCGAGGATCAGGAGGCCATCAGGAAGGCTGTGAGGGATTTAGCCCAGAGGCGCATCGCGCCCAGGGCCGCCCGCTACGATGAGACCGGCGAGTTTCCCTGGGACAACGTCAGGGATATGTCCGAGATGGGGCTCATGGGCCTCACCATCGCGGAGGAGTACGGCGGCGCCGGGCAGGACATGGTGAGCCAGTCCATCTGCATTGAGGAGCTCTCCAGGGCATGTTCCTCCACAGGCGTGATATTCGAAACCCACCTGCACCTCTGCGCATCCACCATCCAAACCTGGGGAAACGAGGACCAGAAGAAACGCTACCTCCCATTGCTGGCCAGCGGCGAGCGGCTGGGGGCCCTGGGTGTCACAGAACCCGATGCCGGGAGCGACGCCGGGTCCATCGCCACCCGGGCGGAGAGGACCCCGTCAGGATACGTCCTCAACGGCCAGAAGCGCTTCATCACCAACGCCCGGGAGGCCTCCATCTACGTCATCATCGCCAGCACAGACCCGGAGAAGAAGGCCAGGGGACTCTCCGCCTTCATCGTAAACAAGGACCAGCCCGGGGTATCCTTCGGCGAGCCCGAGGACAAGATGGGGATCAGGGCCTCCGTTGCCTCGGACATCCTCCTGGAGAACGTGGAGGTCCCCAGGGAGAACCTCCTTGCCCGGGAGGGAGAGGGTTTCAAGGTGGCCATGACAACCCTGAACGGAGGCAGGATAGGCATAGCGGCTCAGGCTGTGGGCATTGGCCAGCATGCCCTGGAACGGGCCTTGACCTACTCCCTGCAACGCCACCAGTTCGACCGCCCCATATCGGACTTCCAGGCAATCCAGTGGATGCTGGCGGAGACAGCCACGGAGATCGAGGCGGCGCGCCTGCTCTACCTGAGGGCGGCCAGCCTGGTGGACCAGGGTCTCAGCTACGCCAAAGAGGCAGCCATGGCCAAGCTCTTCGCCTCGGAGGCGGCTGAACGGGCGACCTCCCGGGCAGTGCAGATCCACGGGGGTTACGGCTACATGAAGGAGTATCATGTGGAACGCCTCATGAGGGATTCAAAGATAACACAGATCTACGAAGGGACATCAGAGGTCATGAAGATGGTGATATCCGGCGCCCTTCTCAAGGAGGCCAAGACGAACCTTGGTGGAAGGTAGGAGGATCCTAGCGGTTGACGTCGGGGCCGGCACCCAGGACATCCTGGTGTACGAGGAGCGCGGACCCGTGGAGAACTCCCCGCGGATGGTGATGCCGTCCCCCACCCTCATGGTGGCCAGGGCAATCCGCAGGGCCACCGTGGAGGGGAGGCCCATCTACTTCCACGGGCACCTCATGGGGGGCGGGCCATGCACCCGGGCCCTGGGCGCGCACCTTGACAGGGGGCTCAGTGCCTACTCCACCCGGGACGCGGCCCTGACCTTCTCGGACAACCTGGAGCAGGTGGCCAGGATGGGGGTCTCCATCCTGGAGGATGGGGAAGCCCCCCCTCCCAAGGCAGTGGCCATCGCCCTGGGCGACCTCGATCTCAAGGGCATCTCCCAGGCCCTGTCCTGCTTCGACGTGGCCATGCCCGGCTCCGTGGCCGTGGCCGTGCAGGACCACGGGCACGGCCCCACTGAATCCAACAGGGTTGTGAGGTTCCGCTACTGGAAGGGCTTCGTGGACGGCTCGGGGAACCTCTGGGACCTGGGGTACCGCGATGTGCCCGCATCCCTCACCAGGATGCGGTCGGTGCAGGACCAGGCCCCCGGGTGCCTGGTCATGGACACAGGCCCCGCCGCAATCCTGGGGATGCTCCAGGATGAAGCGGTGGCCGCCATGGCCCAGGAGGGCTTCATCGGGCTCAACGTGGGCAACGCCCATACCGTCGCCCTACTGATCCTTGGAGAGAGGGTCCTGGGTGTCCTGGAAGAACATACGGGGCTCATGACCACCCGGAAGCTGGCCTCCCGCCTGGAGGCCTTCTCCCGGGGCACGCTGACTCACTCCGAGGTCTACTCCGAGGGTGGCCACGGCTGCCACATACATGGGGACTACCTTGAGGTGTCTCCCTTTGGCCGGGTGGCCATCACCGGGCCCAGGAGGTACCTGGCCCAGGGTATGGGGGTCATGGCCAGCCCCCACGGGGACATGATGCTCACCGGCTGCTTCGGGCTGGTTGCCGCAGCCCTGAAGAAGTGACCTTGACGAAATCCCGGCAATGAAGGTCGAATGGTAGTCCACAGGTGTCGATCCTCCGGCACCCAAACGAGACCAGTGAAGCCTCCCCCAGTGCTGGGGGCTTTTCTTTTTCCCGGAGACCTTCACGGATACCTTGGCACGGCCCTTGCGGAAGTAGGTTGCTAAAGGGTAACAACGAGGAGGGAGACGAGATGAACAAGTGCCCGCACTGGCAAGAGTATCCATCCATAGCAGGCACCATCAGCTACTGCGAGGTCGCAGCCTTCAACAAGCCCGTCCCTCCAAGCGAGCTGGAGAGGGTAGGCTGCACCGAGGAGAGGCGGCGGGAGTGCCTCAGCACCATGAAGTTGAACCTGGGACAGGGCGCGGTACCCGCCACCGTGCCCACAACAACAATGGATGCGCCCAAGGACGTGGTGAAAATTCTCTTGGGCACATGCCAGAAGAAAGCGGAGACGCCCCTTTTACCCTTGGCCCTCCTGGGCATCATGGCCGGCGCCTACATAGCCCTGGGAGGGGAGCTCTCAACGGTGGCCACGGCTGACCTGGCCAAGTACACCGGCGAAGGGCTCACCCGGATCGTAGGGGGCGCCGTCTTCTCGCTGGGGCTCATCCTCGTGGTCATCGGGGTAGGCGAGATCTTCACCGGGAACAACCTGATGGTGGCAGGGGTTCTGGATGGGCGGATCAGCAAGGCCCAGCTCCTGAGGAACTGGGCCGTGGTCTACGCTACCAACTTCCTTGGCGCGATCCTGGTGGTAGCCCTCTTTTACTACTCCGGCCTCTGGAGGGTAGGGGAGGTTGGCCTCAAGACCGTGGCCATCGCCAGTGCCAAGGTGAACCTCTCCTGGGGTGAGGCCCTCGCCCGGGGCATCCTCTGCAACTGGCTGGTGTGCCTGGCCATGTGGATGGCCATGGCCGGGCGTGATGCCCTCAGCAAGATGGCGGCGATCATGTTCCCCGTCATGGCCTTCATTGCCTCCGGTTTCGAGCACAGTATAGCCAACATGTACTTCGTGCCCCTGGGCATAGCGCTGAAGGCCCACCCCGAGATGGCTGCGGCCCTGGAGTCCGCAGGCCTCACCGGCCTGGCCAACCTCGGCTAGGGGTCCTTCCTGTGGGCAAACCTCTTGCCTGTGACCATAGGCAACATAGTGGGCGGGACCCTCTTCGTAGGCTCAGCCTACTGGTATGTGTTCAGGAGGAAGGAGGCCGCTTCCGCCAGGGCCTTCAGTGTGGTGCAAGGCCAGGTTCCCGGCGCTGCCCGGGCGCAAAGCTGAGTGGGGGTGAACACCTTGGTGAATAAGAGGTGCCAGTACTGGACGGAGTACGAATCCACCAGCGGTGTCGTGTTACTGTCACCTGGCGGCGTTCTCCCAGGATGTGGATCCCCGGGACCTCGACCGGGCCGGATGCAGTAATGCCAAGCGGGAGGAGTGCCTGGCCAAGATGATGCTGGCTATCGGGTTCGCGGCGGTGCCCGGGGAGAGGAAGACGCCCCGTGTGATAAAGGCGTAGGACTAAGGGGCAGGGTGAGCCCTAGGCCCCGCCCTCTTCCCTTGCTTGCAGGGTTCCCCAGGGAACGCGACCCCGGTAAAGCACCTTCCATATATCCACCCGGTCTTTCTTGGAGCCCCTAAGCACCAACATTCTCTGTCGCCTCCCTTCAATATGGGGATTTGGCATTGACGCCCCCAATTCCTGGTTACAGTAACTGGCAAGTATTCCAGAGCCTCTAGTCCTCTAGTCCCTGCCTCACTCTTTCACCAGCGGCAATCTCCCGAGTTTTAGGGTTGAGCTATCTAAGTGGGTGGCAGAATATGGACTAATATTTTGATAGACACTCAGGTGCGAAAAGATATGTCATCATGGGTGCGGAATACGGGAATACGTGGTGACATCGGTAGATACACGGTATATACTTGGTTTTAGAGGTGATTCGCATGTATACTACGATTCAAAAATGGGGGAACAGCCAGGCTGTACGGCTGCCAAAAGCAGTATTGGAAAAGGCGGGACTGCAAGAGAATGATCGCGTAGAGATCAGGGTTGAAAAAGGGAATATATTAGTGGTTCCCCTGAAGAAACACCTGGCACTGCAAGAAAGAGCCGCCGGCTACCAGGGAGAATATCAACCCACGGAATGGGATACCGGAAAGCCGGTAGGTAAAGAAGTATGGTAGCGCCCTACATTCCGGTACAGGGTGATATTATTCTGCTCGACTTTAATCCGCAAACCGGGCATGAACAAAAGGGCAGGAGACCGGCCTTTGTGGCCAGCAACAGTACATTCCATAAACTGACTAACCTGGCAATCGTCTGTCCGATAACAAATACAGATAGAGGGTTTCCCCTGCATGTGCCTCTCGACCGAAGGGTGAATACACGGGGTGTAGTCATGTGCGAACAGGCCAAATCTCTCGATCTGTCAGCCAGAAAAGCCACTTTTGTCGAAAACACCCCCAGGGACATTATAGAAGAAGTAATTGATATTCTGAGCGGATCTGTTGAAATACCGGAAGCTTAGATATCACGAACATCCTCCTGCGAGTGACCAGTCTAAACCTCGGTCAAGGTTGATTCTAAGCAAGGAAACCGCCAGAACGCTTTTTGCGGAGTTTTTCGATCCAGTAGCCTCCCTGACTTCTTTCACACCCGGAAGTCCAGCCCCCTGTACCACTTATGATGTACACCTTGAGGAATAATAATCCAGCCCAATAAGGCATGCAGGAGGTTTACCTGCTTAATCCGCGCCAAGGCAACAAGTGGTGTTGAGTTAGAGAACACTTTCATTCTGCAAAAACTCCTTGACGGTCACCAGGTCTTCCTCTAACTCGTCGAGAATGGCGGTAACCTGTCTCACAGGTGTCCGCGCCTTGAACGCCATGAGGCTCATCTCGGAGAACCTCACCGCCGCGACCTCACGGATACGGCCGCAGGAAGGTCAGGGTCTTTAACCCTGGGAGGAATGCGGCCCCCCTTCCCGCATTTGGCATATCTGTGTTGTACTGGAACCATGAACCTGGCGTTCTTTGTCAAACTCCAGCCCACGCCCGAACAGTCCGCCGCCCTCCTGGAGACAGTGGAGAGGTTCAACGCCGCCTGCAACGCAGTTGAAGAAGCAGCCTTCCGGGAGCATTCGGCCAATAAGATCCGCCTTCAGAAACTCGTTTATTACGACATCCGGGAGCAGTTCGGGCTCCCCGCCCAGATGGGGATCCGTGTCATCAGCAAGACCGCTGAGGCCTACAAGCGGGACAAATCCAAGAAGCCCACGTTCAGACCCCACGGCGCCATTGTCTACGACCAGCGGGTGCTGTCCTGGAGGGGCCTTAACCGCGTGTCCATCCTGACGCTTGAAGGCAGGCAGATCATCCCCATCGTTTTGGGAGGATCAAGCGGCGAGACTTGGCCGCATTAGAGGCCAGGCTGATCTTGTCTACAGGGACGGCGTCTTCTATCTCGCCGTAATCGTTGACGTGCCCGGACCTAAAAGCAATGGCCCCCGGGGGTGGCTTGGTGTGGACCTCGGCATTGTCAACATCGCCGCGGATTCGGACGGCGTGACTTACTCCGGCGGGCAGGTCAACGGCCTGCGGAAGCGCCATGCCGAACTGCGGGCGCGCCTGCAGTCCAAAGGCACCGCATCCGCCAAACGTCTCCTTAGGAAACGGCGCCGGAAGACCGCTTTGCCCGTGACGTCAACCACAGCATCTCCAAGCGGCTGGGTCGCGAAGGCCAAAGACACCGGGCGCGGCATCGTCCTTGAAGACTTGAAGGGCATCCGTGAGCGGGTAACGGTTCGCAAGGCTCAGCGTCGCGTCCAGCACTCCTGGGCTTTTCATCAACTTGGCTCCTTCATTGAGTACAAAGCCCGTCTCGCGGGAGTCCCCGTCGCGCTCATCGACCCTCGAAACACCTCCCGCACCTGCCCCGTCTGCAGCCACGTGGCCAAGGCCAACCGCCCTACTCAGGCCTCTTTCCCCTGCGTGTCCTGCGGCTTCGCTGGGCCTGCGGACACCATCGCTGCGGAGAACATCCGCAGGGCTGTCGTCAACCAGGCGGACGCGGGGGCCGCTTATCTAGGGCCACCTGCAAGCCCACCGGCTTTAGCCGTGGGTAGCTGACGCAAGAACATCACCGCCTTGATCCAGGGCGAGACCGGCACTGGCAAGGAGGTGCTGGCTCGCTTCATACACGGCGTGAGCCACAGGGCCGGGGGCCCCTTCGTTGCGGTGAACTGCGGGGCCTTCAGCGAGACACTTCTTGAGTCCGAGCTCTTCGGCCATGAGAAGGGAAGCTTCCGAGGGGCTTTCTCGCAGCGCCGTGGCTTATTCGAACTTGCCCATGACGGCACGCTCTTCCTTGATGAGGTGTCCGCCTCCACCCCTGCCATTCAGGTAAAGCTCCTGGGGGTGCTGGAAACCGGGGAGTTCTACCGTGTGGGAGGAGAGAGGCCCCTGAAGGCCGACGTGAGGCTCATCGCTGTCTGCAATGAGGATCTCAAGGAGGAGGTCTCTCACGGGCGTTTCAGGGAGGACCTGTTCTACCGCCTGGACGTGGCCTCCCTGGTGGTGCCGCCCCTGAGAGAGCGCCGTGAGGACATCCTGGCCCTGGCCCACCACTTCCTGTCCAGGCTCCATCCCGCCAAGAGACTCTCCACTGCCGCCGAGGCCCTACTGGAGGCCTACCCGTGGCCAGGGAACGCAAGACAGCTGGGGAACGTCCTGGCCCAGGCGGTAGCCCTCTCGGATGGCGACACCATCGATGACGTCCACATAGCGGAGAAGCTATCCTTGCGCCATAAGAGCAGCAGTGAGGCCCGGGACCCCCTGGATGGCCTGGCGGACCGGGTCATCCGGGAGGCGGTCTCCCTGGTGGATCTCTCTTGCCCCGTGAACCTGGCATCCATCATGGCCAAGCTCAGGCGTATAGAGGTGGAGACTGCCGCCGGGATTGCCTCGAAGGCCCTCAAGGAGACCGTGGGCAACAGGAAGGAGGCGGCCAGGCTCCTGGGGGTGACCCCGAGGGTGCTGCGCTACGTGCTCACAGAGCGAAAGGCCTATCTGCATTGGTTTCTCCTCGAACTGGGCACAATTTGCCCAGGAGGTGATATTCGTGCGAAGGACTACCAGCTGGGTAGTGGTGGGGGTGGGGGCTGCCGTCACGGCCATCGGCTCAACCCTGCTTGCGGGAAACTTCGGCGCAGGTGTTACTGGCTTTGGCTTGGCCCACATAGTGCTGGGCCTGCTGGATATGGCTCGCCCGGCTGTGAAGACCTGATAAGGCTTCATCAAACTGCCAGAAGACTTGAGGGAGGGAGGGTCGCACCTCCCCCTCATCAATTTCTGGAGGGTGAAGCGCCCGGCCGAAGGATACCCACGCCTCATTCCAGGCGGGAAGCCGTGGAAATACGGAAGTCAAGGATGGAGGCTACGATGCCATAGCCCCTGCGCTCTAGGAGCGTGGAGTCAATGGGATGTCGTGGGCACGCTGCCCCGCTTTTTTCGCCCACCTTCGTGGCACCACCCTGGCCACTGAGGATGACGGGTACCCTGTCGGTTTTGCACGTGGTTTGCTTTCGCCCTCTTACATGTCCTACACTCACTTAGCCGAGGTCCACCCCCACTACCGGCTGAAGGCGCCTCTACAGCGAATTCGTGTCATGGCCAAGGGCTCCGGGCGCTGCTTCGTCATTGCGGGCCGTAGCCCCCATCAAAGAAGTCCCTGGCCTTTCGCCAGAGGATGCGTTTAAGGCGAAACCGGCAGACACCGTTATGGACTGCCTTCCCGTACCCGTGGGCTACGACGGCCCCGGAAAGGACCGGGTGGTGTTCCAAAGAGAGGTCTAGGGAGGACGGTGCAAGTCCCAGATGGCCATTAGCTGGGATCTGTGAAGGGGGGCGTGAGGCCCCCTGCCTTTGCCCGGGAGGAAGTGACGTGCCCAGAGCAGAAAGACTACCTACTGCCCAGTCGTGGCCAAATCGGCCAAACGGCAGCGAGCGGCAATAACGCTTCTCCGGGAGGCAAGTCAAGTGTTACCAGAGCCTGGAGGACGACATTTGTCTAGCCCAGGAGCACGGGGTGGCGAGGTTCGAGAAGCAGAAGGCCAGGGAGCGGTTGCTGGCTAAAATGCTCAAGGACTTCAATGAGGGGCGTTCCAAGAGGTACTACTGCATTGCGGCGGCAGTTCTAAGGGTAGACGAATTGGAGCGCGCCTCGAAAACCGCCCAGGAGAGGTCCCAGGGGTTGGATGCTCGAGCCAGGTCAAGACTGCCTCACTCCATACTGGATGAGATTGCCCAGGACAGGGGCTACTGCCTTAGACTAAGGAAGTCTGAGGAAAACCCGCAATAGGGCGGCTTTGATGGGAAGAGTCGTAGATTCAGCGGGGAGGGGGATCCGCCATGCGAGAGTCGAGGACCGTTTGTACCTTGGACTGTCACCCCCACTGCGGGCTCCTGGCCACCGTGGAGGCAGGCAGGGTGGTCAGGGTGAAGGGTGACCCCCGCCACCCCCTTACCAGAGGGATCACCTGCGGCAAGGCAAGGCGGCACGTAGATAGGGCCAGCGATCCCCGCCGCCTCTTAAGGCCCCTTGAGCGCAGGGACGGTACCTGGAGGGCCATAACCTGGGAACAGGCCCTGGATATCATGTCCGAGAGGCTCCTGGGGATTCGTGACGAGTACGGCAGCCTAGCGGTGCTCCACCACGATGTGTCCGGGTCCGAGGGACTCCTGGGCAACCTGTCAAAGAGGTTCTGTAACGCCTTCGGGGGGGTGACTACCCCCGAGGGCGATGTTTGCTGGGGGAGCGGCTACGCTGCCCAGTCCTACGACTTCGGGGAGCCGGGCATGCACGACTGGGCGGACCTTGAGAACTCCAGGTGTATTATCCTGTGGGGGAGAGACCCGGCGGTTACCCAGGTCCACGTGCTCCCTCACATCATGAAGGCCCGCGCCAGGGGCGCCCGAGTGGTAGCCATAAACCCCGCTGCCGTTCATGTCCCAGGGGGCTTGGACATGCACCTAGCGCCGAGGCCTGGTACCGACGGCGCCCTGGCCCTGTCCATGGCCCACCAGATCGTCGAGGATGGCATGACAGACACAGGCTTCCTCAGGGACCACGTGGTAGGTTTCGAGGCCTTCAGGGATATGGTCCGGGAGTACCCGCCCGAGAGGGCAGCAAGGGTCTGTGACGTGAGCGCCGAGGGGATCAGGGAGGCTGCGAGGCTCTACGGGGAGGGCAGGCCCTCCGCCATACTTCTGGGCTACGGCCTCCAGCGCTACGCCAACGGTGGGCAGACGGTGCGGGCCATCGATGCCCTGTCAGCCATCACCGGGAACACCGGTGTCCCCGGCGGCGGGGCGAGCTACGGGCACAGGGGCTGGAAGGACGTGTTCGGGGACATCACGGGGAAAAGCCTGGCCAGGGGAACCCGGAGGCTGCCCTGGCCGCGCCTGGCCAGCGCCATAATGGATGCTGGGGACCCGCCCATCAAGGCTATAATCGTGACTCGCTCCAACCCGGTGAACCAGCTCGCCGGTACCAGGAGGGTGATAGAGGCCTTCCGGCGTGTGGACTTCGTGGTTGTGGTGGACTTCTACATGACCTGTACAGCCCAGTTGGCCGACCTTGTCCTGCCTGTGGCAAGCCTCTTCGAGCAGGAAGACGTGGTGTTCAATTCCTGGAACCCCTACATAGCCCTGGCCCCCAAACTGGTAGACCCCCCTGGGGATGCCCGTTCAGATGCCAGCATCTTCTGCCAACTGGCAAGGCACATGGGCCTTGACCGCTTCGGGCCCTTCGAGCCCCGGAGGCACCTTGAGGAGGCCCTCAGGCCAGCGGCCCCTCTGGGCATAACGCTGGAGGCCCTGGAGGAGGGCCCGGTAAGGAACCCAAGGGTAAGCCCTGTTGCCTGGGAAGACCGGTGTTTTCCCACCCCTTCAGGCAAGTACGAGCTCTACTCAGAGCGGGCCCTTGCTGGCGGGCTGGACCCGCTCCCGGCCTACAGGGCCCGCAGCGAAGACCCTGACGGGGCGCTGGGCGCGAGGTTCCCGCTCCACTTCATGACATCTCACAGGCGGGAGTGCCTTAACTCCCAGTTCGCGAACTTCCCTGCCGGCCACCGGGGTTGCCAGGGTCTTGCTGTGGAGATCCACCCGGTAGCAGCCCATGCCCGCGGCATCCACCATGGCGACCCGGTGCGCGTGTTCAATGACCGCGGGGGGATAGCGGGTACTGCTATCCTCACCCCAGAACTCCGGGAGGACGTGGTAAGGGCACGCCAGGGTGGCTGGCACCAGGATGGGGAGGGGGTCAACCCCCTCACCGGGGAGCAGGACAGTGACATGGGGCTCGGGGTCCCCTACTTCGACTGCCTGTGCCAGGTGAAGAAGGCCAGGTGAGGCTTCTTTCAAGATAGAGGAAGGATTTCGGAAGGGAGAGGGCTTCAGCGTGGAGGTGCTCAAGGATGCCCGCAGGCAGTCATACCTGCGGCTGGAAGGTGTCGAGCAGGCGGTCAAGGATATCCTTCGCCAGGTGAGAGAGGGAGGTGACACTGCCCTCCTGGAACTCACCCGTCTCCTTGATGGCGTTTCCCTTGACCACATACCAGTAGCCCGGGATGCCATCCGGGAGGCCTACGGGCAGGTCAGCCAGGCAACCCTGGAGAGCCTCCGGTTCGCCGCCGCTCAGGTGGAATTCTTCGCCCGGCAGCAGGCGGCGTGCCTCCAGGAGCTGGAGTGTTCCAGCATCCCCGGGGTCACCCTGGGCCACAGGCTGATCCCGGTGGAGCGCTGCGCCGCCTACGTGCCCGGGGGTAGATATCCCCTGCCATCATCCGCCCTGATGTCCATCATTCCCGCCAATGTGGCGGGGGTGAGGCGGGTGGCTGCCTGTTCGCCCCCGTCCCGGGAACACGGGGGCATCCACCCCGCGGTGCTGGTGGCCATGGACATTGCCGGCGCCGGTGAGGTCTACTGCATGGGAGGGGCCCAGGCGATTGCCGCCTTCACCTATGGGACCGAGAGCGTCCCCCAGGTGGACCTTGTGGTAGGGCCGGGGAACATCTACGTAACTGAGGCCAAGCGGCAGGTAGCCGGCGCCGTGGGCATCGACCTCCTGGCGGGACCCAGCGAGGCCCTGATCATTGCCGATGACAGTGCTCTCCCCGTCTTTGTGGCCGCCGACCTCCTGGCCACCTGCGAGCACGACCCCAACTCCGTGGCGCTGCTGGTGACCCCCAACCGTGACCTAGCCACTAGGGTGCTGGGGGCCCTGGATCAAGCCCTGGAGGGACTCCCCACCGCGGCCCTGGCCCGGGAGGCCTGGGATGCCAATGGCAGGGTCATCCTCGTGGATTCTCTTGAAGAGGCGGTGAGGGTATCAAACGAGATCGCCCCGGAGCACCTCCAGGTCATGACCCTCCGGAACGACGAAATCATCCCGGCCCTTGTGAACTACGGTTCACTCTTCGTGGGGGACTACTCCCCGGTAGCCTTCGGGGACTACTGCTCAGGCACGAATCACACCCTGCCCACCATGGGAAGCGCACGCTTTGCCAGCGGCCTCTGGGTGGGAACCTTCACCAGGGTGGCGCCATACCAGCGGGTCACCAGGGAGGGAGCGAGCAGGCTTGCCAGTGCCTGCACGCACCTGAGCGGGGTGGAGGGGCTCTTCGCACACCAGCGTTCAGCGGATCTCAGGAGGTACTAGGAGGGCAGTGTCTCCGCTTTATGCCCCTCAAGGTGAGGTGGGCGAGTGCCTGCCCTGAGCCCCTGAGCCTTCTCAGGTAAGCCATTCTCTTCCTGGGGGCGGCAAGATGGCGCGCCCGTGATACATGCCGCTGGATCCCCTGGATGCCAGGGTCACATGTTCCCGGCGAGCGCTCCCCTCAGGCGCCGGCAGGCAAGAATGCACGTGGATACAGGATTTGCCCCTACCTGGGGATAGTAGTGATGGGAGGGTCGCGCCACTTTGCGCAGGATTCGAGGCACATGTGTAGAATAGTGGAGGGGTAACTGCCCACAGACACAAGACGCCAGGGGGCACCTCTTAGAGGGGTGTCCTTTTTCCATCGCAGGGGAGGGGAAGCAGGATGGGAGATGAGAACGCCGTAAGGGTCACCGGCGAGGGGCTCACCGTGGAGGATATGGCCCGGGTGGCTGCCGGGGCCGGGGTATGCCTTGATGAAAGGGCCCGGGAGCGGATGGAGGCCAGCCGCCAAGTGGTAATCAGGGCTGTGGAGGAGGGGCGCCCGGTATACGGGGTCACAACTGGCTTTGGCCGGCTGGCCCAGGTCAGCGTTTCCCGGAGTGACCTCGCGAGGCTCCAGGAGAACCTTTTAGCCAGCCACGCCGTGGGGGTGGGAGACCCTCTTCCCCCCGAGGTGGTGCGCGGGGCAATGCTCCTCAGGGCGAACACCCTGGCCAAGGGCCACTCCGGGGCGCGCGCCGTGGTGGTGGACCTCCTCCTCGGCATGCTCAACCGGGACGTGGTACCCATCGTGCCATCCAAGGGCTCCCTGGGGGCCAGCGGCGACCTTGCCCCCCTGGCCCATCTCTCCCTGGTGCTCACGGGGAAGGGAGAGGCATGGTACGAGGGCCGCAGGATGCCCGGGGGGGAGGCCCTGGCCAGTGCTGGTCTAGAGCCCCTGGCCCTGGAACCCAAGGAGGGACTCGCCCTCATCAACGGCACCCAGGTCATGACTGCCCTGGGAGCCCTCCTTTGCGACCGGGCCAGGCGCCTTTCGTTGCTGGCGGATATCACTGGGGCCATGAGCCTGGAGGCCCTCAGGGGTATCCCGTCCGCCTTCGACCCAAGGTTACACCGGCTTCGTCCCCACCCCGGCCAGATGGCCACAGCCAGGAACCTCCTCGGGCTGCTGGAGGGCAGCCAGCTCACCACCAGGAGCGGGGAGGTTAGGGTGCAGGACCCCTACTCCCTCCGCTGCATCCCCCAGGTCCACGGCGCCTCAAAGGATGCCCTGGCCTACGCCAGGAGGGTGGTGGAGGTGGAGATGAACTCAGTCACCGATAACCCCCTGGTGTTCCCGGGGGAGGAGGAAGTGATCTCGGGGGGCAACTTCCACGGGCAGCCTGTGGCCCTGGCCATGGACTTCCTTGGGATCGCCCTGGCGGAGCTAGGCAGCATTTCAGAAAGAAGGGTCGAGCAAATGCTCAATCCCGCCCTCAGCGGTCTCCCGGCCTTCCTGGCTCCGGAGAGCGGGCTTAACTCCGGTTTCATGATAGCCCAGTACACCGCGGCCGCACTGGTCTCGGAGAACAAGGTGCTGGCAGGTCCGGCCAGCATCGACTCCATCCCCACATCGGCGAACCAGGAGGACCACGTGAGCATGGGTACAATAGCTGCGAGGAAGGCCTGGGAGATCGCGGGTAACCTGGAGGCTGTTCTTGCCATCGAGGGCCTGGCAGCCTGCCAGGCCATGGACATGCGCCGACCCCTGGCGCCGGGCGCCGGCACCCGGGAGTCCAGGAGGGTGTTGAGGGAAGGGGTACCCTTCATGGAGAGGGACCGGGAACTCCACAGGGACATTGAGACGGTGAGGGTGATGATGGCCAGTGGTTCACTCTTTGCCGCGGTGGAGGCCGCGGTGGATCTGGAATGTGGGGGGGATGAAGAGTGAAGCGGGGGATAAAGGCCCCTACGGGCACCACCCTCAGCTGCAAGGGGTGGCCCCAGGAGGCTGCGATGAGGATGCTCATGAACAACCTGGACCCCGACGTGGCGGAGAGGCCCGAGGAACTCATCGTCTACGGGGGCACCGGGAGGGCTGCCAGGAGCTGGGAGGCCTACGACGCCATCATCCGGGCACTAAAGGATCTTGAGGGGGACGAGACCCTTCTTGTCCAGTCCGGAAAGCCTGTGGGGGTTTTTCGCACCCACTCCATGGCCCCGCGGGTGCTAATCTCCAATGCCATGCTGGTACCGGCCTGGGCCACCTGGGAAAGCTTCAGGGAACTGGAGAGAAAGGGTCTCACCATGTACGGGCAGATGACCGCCGGCAGCTGGATATACATAGGCACCCAGGGTATCATCCAGGGCACCTACGAGACCCTGGCGGAGGTCTCCCGCCAGCACCTGGGCGGCTCCCTGAGAGGCAGGCTCGTTCTCACAGCCGGGCTGGGTGGCATGGGCGGGGCGCAGCCCCTGGCCGTGACACTGAATGAGGGGGTGGCCCTGGTTGTGGAGGTAGACCCCGCCAGGATACAGCGGCGGGTACGGATGGGCTACTGTGACAGGTGGACCAGGGATATGGATGAGGCCCTAGCCTGTGTGGAAAAGGCCCGGGATAGGAAGGAGCCCCTCTCCGTGGCGCTCCTTGGCAACGCCGCCGAAACCCACCCCGAGCTGGTAAAAAGGGGTGTGATCCCAGATGTGGTCACCGACCAGACCTCGGCGCATGACCCGCTTAACGGCTATGTTCCCGGAGGGATGAGCCTGGAGGACGCGGGTGTCTTGAGGAGGGATAACCCCCGGGAATACCTCAAGCGCTCCGGAGAGTCCATCGCCCGTCATGTCAGGGCGATCCTCGCCATGAAGGAAAAAGGCGCCATCGCCTTTGACTACGGCAACAACCTAAGGCAGGAGGCCCTGAACGCTGGGTTGAAGGAGGCCTTCGACTACCCGGGGTTCGTACCCGCCTACATCAGGCCACTCTTCTGCGAAGGAAAGGGCCCTTTCCGGTGGGCTGCCCTCTCCGGCGACCCCGAGGACATCCTCAAGACCGACAGGGCGCTCCTGGAGCTCTTTCCCCGGGATCCTTCCCTGGGACGCTGGCTTAGGGAGGCTGCCCAGAGGATCCCCTTCCAGGGGCTACCCGCCAGGATATGCTGGCTGGGATATGGGGAGAGGGCAAAGGCAGGGCTCCTCTTTAACGAAATGGTCAGGAGGGGAGACCTCAAGGCGCCGGTGGTAATAGGCAGGGACCACCTGGACAGCGGGTCGGTGGCCTCCCCCAACCGGGAGACCGAAGCCATGCTTGACGGGAGCGACGCCATAGCCGACTGGCCCATCCTGAACGCCCTGGTGAATACTGCCGCGGGGGCTACCTGGGTGTCGGTCCACCACGGTGGGGGGGTGGGCATCGGCTACTCCATCCACGCGGGCATGGTGGTGGTGGCGGACGGCACCCCCGAGGCCAGTGAGAGACTCCAGCGGGTGCTCACCGTGGACCCTGGCACCGGCGTGGCTCGCCATGCAGACGCTGGATACGAGAGGGCCTGGGAGGTAGCCCGGCAAAGAGGCATCAAAATACCGAGGTGAGGGGAAAAGCCATGCGACTCGTGGAGTGTGTCCCCAACTTCAGCGAGGGAAGGGACAAGAGAATCATAGAACAGATCGCCCGGTCCCTCCGGGTGCCCGGGGCAACCCTACTGGACTACTCGTGGGATGAGGACCACAACCGCTCGGTCATGACGGTGGTGGGCGAGGCCGAGGCCGTGGCTGAAGCGGCCTTCCAGGGGGTCAGGACCGCCGTATCCCTCATTGACATGGAGGGTCACCGGGGTGACCATCCCCGGATGGGCGCCGCGGATGTGGTCCCCTTCGTTCCCGTCAGGGGTGTCACCATGGAGGACTGCGTCGGCCTGGCCAAGAGTGTGGGCCAGCGCATAGCCCAGGAGCTGGAGGTGCCTGTGTACCTCTACGGGGAGGCGGCCTCCACTCCGGAGCGGAGGAGCCTGGGCCATGTGAGACGCGGGCAGTATGAGGGGCTCAAGGAGGGGATCCACCTGCCAGAGAGGTGCCCTGATTACGGCCCCACCCGCATGCACCCCTCCGCCGGCGCCACGGCTGTGGGGGCAAGGATGCCCTTGGTTGCCTTCAACATCAACCTGGCCTCAGCCGACCTGGACCTGGCCAAGCGGATATCCCGGCACATAAGGACCTCCTCCGGAGGGCTTCCCCACATCATGGCAACAGCGGTTGCCCTGAGACAACGCGGTGAGGTCCAGGTGTCGATGAACCTCACGGATCCCTCGGTGACGTCCCTTCATAGGGCTTACCAGGCTGTGAGGGAGGAAGCGGAGGCCGCTGGCGTAGCCCTTTCCGGCAGCGAGATCATAGGCCTGGTGCCCCTGGAAGTGCTCCTGGAGTCCTTGAGGCACTTCCTCCAGGCCGGGGACCTTAGCGCCGCCCAGGTCATGGAGGCGCGGCTCCTGGAGGAACTCATGGAGGTGATCCCCGGTGAAGGTTGAGGCCGACCTTGTCCTGTCGGCAGGACAGCTGGTGACCATGGCCCATGGCCCCGCGGGCCCGGTCCTGGAGGAGGGTGCCGTTGCGTGCCTTGAGGGTCGCGTGGTAATGGTGGGATCCCGGGAGGAGGTAGAGGGCTCCACCAGGCTGGTGGGAGGGGCGCTTCGCATTGAAAGGCCCCATTCCGTGGCCACACCCGGCCTCATCGACTGTCACAGCCACCCGGTGTTCGGGGGATGGCGGGCCGAGGAGTTCGAGATGCGCCTCGGGGGTGCTGACTACATGGAGGTCCTCAAGGCTGGCGGCGGGATACTCAACACTGTAAGGGCGACCAGGGCTGCCTCCCCAGAGGAACTCTTCACTCTTGGCAGGGAACGCCTGGACGCCATGCTCAAGTGTGGCACCACCACTTTAGAGGCCAAGTCCGGTTACGGGCTGGACACGGAGAACGAGGTGAAGTGCCTCCGGGTCACCGGGAGGCTCGGTTCCTCCCACCCTGTTGAGGTGCTGCCCACCTTCCTTGGGGCCCATGCCGTCCCCCCGGAGTTCCAGGGAGACCCCGATGGCTACGTGGATCTGGTGTGCCAGGAGATGATACCCAGGGTGGCCCAGGAGAACCTGGCAGTGTACGTGGACGTCTTCTGCGAGGTTGGAGCCTTCAGCCCGGAGCAGAGCCGCCGGGTGCTGGAGTGTGGGATGGAACACGGGATGAAGCCGAGGCTCCACGCGGACGAATTCAGGCCCTCCGGCGGGGCTGAGCTGGCGGCCATGGTAGGGGCGCTCTCCGCGGATCACCTGGTCGCCGCCAGCCGTGAGGGGCTAAGGGCCATGGCCCGGTCAGGGACCGTGGCGGTGCTGCTCCCGGGCACCCCCTTCTTCACCCAGCATGAACCCCCCAACGCCGGGAGGTTCAGGGATGCCGGGGTCCCCATGGCCCTGGCCACAGACTTCAACCCGGGCAGCTGCACGCTGCTATCGCTGCCGCTCACCATGAGCCTGGCCTGCCTCACAGCGGGTATGAGCCCCTGGGAGGCGCTGCAGGGGTGCACCTGCCAGGCTGCCAAGGCCCTGGGGGTCCAGGACCGGCTGGGAACCCTGGAACCCGGCAAGCAGGCAGACATCACCCTCTTTGACGCTCCCAGTTTCCCTCACATACCGTACAGGCTCGGTCACAACCTGGTGGAACTCGTGATCAAGAGGGGACGCATAGTCTTGGGCGGCTAAGGTCCTAATCTAGGCGTCTATGCGCCGGAGCTCGAAGGTGACGCTGCTTTCCCGGTCGGGGCACTGGGTCATGATCTTGTCCTGGTTGCCCCAGTTGGACGGGTCCATTCCGAACCTCAAGGCGCATACCAGCGGGTACATGGCCGTCAGGGCGGTGCAGCAGGCTATGGTGGTTTCCTCGAGGTCAAGGATGGGGCCATTGAAGACCATGCGGTCACCCTCCTTGACCCTGTTGCAGTTGGATTCCACGGCAAGAGCCTCAATGCGGGGGTCTTTCGCCATTATCTTCACCTCCGGTGAACTCTTCGTCACCCCGGCTCCCTCTCCTTCCCAAGCGAGCACAAAGGGGGCTCGCCTCTTCATGAGGAATCCACTGGAGGCTACGCACACATGGAACCAAACGCCGGTTGACCAGCCTGGCAGCGGGATGTTATCATGTAGCCGTAATACACTGACTCTATCGATAGGAGGGCGAGTCATGGATACGGTAACGGTGTCTACCAAGTACCAGGTGGTGATACCACGGCGGGTGCGCAACATGCTGGGCATTAGGCCAGGGCAAAAAATCCAGGTCATTGCATATAATAATCGAATTGAGCTGGTCCCGGTAAGACCCGTACGGGAATCCCGAGGGTTTCTTGATGGTATTGATACCACCGTAGAACGGGAGCCGGACCGGCTATGAACGTTGTTGATTCGTCTGGCTGGCTGGAGTACTTTGCCGGCGGGTCAAACGCTGGTTTCTTCCAGGAGCCAATTGAAGACACAAAGCAGTTGTTCGTACCGTCGATAAGCCTTTACGAGGTCTTCAAGCGTGTTCTGCAGCAGCGGAGTGAAGGTGAAGCGTTGCAGGCTGTTGCTGTCATGCTCCAGGGGAAGGTCGTTGAATTGGACACCAGGCTGGCCTTGAGTGCCGCCGCGCTATCAGTCGACCTGGGATTGCCTATGGCCGACAGTATCATCCTGGCGACAGCACGGACCCACGGTGCCATCCTGTGGACCCAGGATGTTGACTTCAAAGACCTGGACGGTGTCCGGTACATTCAGCGGCGATCTGACTAGGTGGGAGCATGGCAAACCCTAGTGCGCGAAAAACCCCATAGGTAAACTGTCTGTGAGGGTACAGCTCCGGGACTTGCTTAAATGAAGATGACTATCAAGTTGGGTCAGCATAGGTGACAATTTGGCCGGTTATGCAGGCTGAGAGTAGACGGTCAAAGAGTTCTGGTTGCCACCACCTTCGGTTGAATCGGTAAAAATATTCATACAGGTAGGATTGCAGGCGCTTCTTCATGGGCCCGTGATATGTGGATATGAAAGCGCTACAGACCCCACCCGGAGGGAAGGCTTTCCTGAACAAGATTGATAGTCATCTAAATGAATGTGCTTATGGAACATAGCTGAACTACACTACCCCATGCGGGTATCTTGAGGACATTGAACACCTGCCCCCTCTTGCTGGCTCATCCCTTCACGTACCTTCAGCCACCGCCAGGAACCTTCCCACAAGTCCCGCGGTGGTGGCCTGGGCCCGGGGGAGCAGGATGCCCGTGGCCGAGGAGTAGTCCTCAAGGTTTGAGCTGTCGGTCACCAGGGGGAACATCTCCCACGCCACCCCCGCGTTGGCCACGGCCCACTCCTCAGGCCTGTTCCCCAGGTCATATATCCCGCCCTGGGGCAGAACATAAACATCCTTGTTCGCCGCGGCCCACCTCTCGAACCTCCTGTGGCCGTGAAGTACGGTGGCCCTGGCGTGATGGGGCTCGCAGAGGTCCTGTACCAGGTGGACCACCGCCCCAAGCCAGAAGAAGGCCCGCCCTTGGTGCCCGGAGCGCCAGGCGGACAGCGCCTCATCCCAGAAGCCGCCGATCACATCCACTGCGCTGGGCCAGCGCCAGAGGCCCCGCCCGGTCTTCAGGTTAAAGTGGTGGGTGGTGTTCCTGTAGTGATGGTCTGCGCAGTAGGTCCCAGTGTTCCACAGGTCAAAGTACTTCTCGGCAAGACCGGCCCACCTGGTGTGCCCGTCGGCCCGGAGGATATTAATGGCCTGGCTGTTGATGAAGCTATGAGTGGAATGCACAGGGGTTATCCAGCGCTGGAAGGGCAAGGCCATGCACAGCGCCACCTTGCACAGGGTGAGGCTGGTGGTGTCCGCCACCTGGCGGAGTGAGGTCAAGGGCTCCCCTCCTCATTCTTGCCGGTCCGGCTGCTATGGGGTTCTAGTGGCCCTCGTCCAGCATATCAGATAAATCGACAAACCGGGGCAAAATGGGGACCAGTTTTACATAACAATCCGGTAACAAAGCAATCTCCTGAGGTGGGACGCCGGGTTCCACAGCAGGCACCCCCCCACGATTCTTGGAGACTTCCTGTATAGGCTGGAAATGAAAAAGGAATCGCCGCCAAGTCGCTGAATGAACAGAAGGGCTAAGGGTCAAGGAAGGAAAAAGAAGGGGCCATTCTAAAGAGCGGTGCTGTGAAGGTGAGCCGGGCCCCTGGCGCCGGGAGGCTCATGAGATCCGAAGCTGATCATGTGGGGCGCTCGGGACCTAGCCACGTGGTCTTCATGCTCCGCGCCGGGTACCGCCTTGGGGTGACCAGGAGACGCCGCGCAAGGCAACAGGCCAAGACGGGGATGCACATCCCCACGGTAGTGGTCCTAAGTCCCACCGTGCGGTGTAGCTACAACTGCCTTGGCTGTTACTCCCGGGGGCGCTCCACCCAGGATGAACTGTCCACCCTGGAACTGGATTCCCCGTTATCTGAAGCGGAGGACCTGAGTGTCCTGGCCGTATTGGTGACAAGGCGGGGAGCCCTTCACCCGTCCTGGCCTGGTGGGCCTCGTACGAAGCCACCGGCGCCCCCTCTTAGTCATCACCAACGGTTCGCTTGTATTGGGGGGGATGCCCGCCAGCTCCCGAGGAGCGGCAACACCATTTCCCTGGTAAGCATTGAGGGCCAAGAGGACAACACTGACGGGCGTCGCGGGCCCGGTGCCCACGAGGCGGCTTTCCTGGCCATGGGGCGCCTTGCAGACGCCGGAGCCCCCTTCGGTTTTGCCGCCACTACCACCGCCCAGAACAGCGAGGAGCTGGGCCGGGAGGGGTTCGTCGATGAGATGATCCGCAAGGGGTGCTCCCTGGGATTCTCTAGCGAGTACGTTCCCTGTGACCCCTGCCCCAACCCCGGGTGGGTGCTGGAGGAGGACGCAAGGGAACGCTTCCGCAAGCGGGTGCTGGATCTCAGGAGCTAAAAACCCATAGTCTTAGTGCAGTTTCCCCACGATGAGTACGGTGAAGGCAACCGCTGTACCGCGGGGGAGGCTTCGCTCCACCTGCTTCCTCTTTACACCTGGATGAGATCGAGGACCTCGCCCGTGCCGTTGAACTTGGCGGCAACGGTTTAACGACGCGCCCTTGGGGTGAGGGTGGGGGTACCCGGGAAGACCCCACCGGAGAAGGAGGAAACGCCAGTTCGGGGAATACCAAAGATGACCGTGACACTTCTTCTCCGGTCACAGACCACTTGAAGGAAGGGATGGCAAGTGCTGAAGGATAGACTCCAGGATGCTCTCAACGGCCAGGTAAACGCCGAGCTCTACTCCGCCTACCTCTACCTCTCCATGTCGGCCTACCTGCACTCCACGAACCTGGAAGGCTTTGCTCACTGGATGAGGGTGCAGGCCCAGGAGGAACTCATGCACGCCATGAGGTTCTATGATTTCGTTGTGGCCCGCGGAGGCAGGGTTAACCTCAAGCCCATCGCTGGCCCTCCTGCCACGTGGACCTCGCCCCTGGCGGTGTTCGAGGGGGTTATAGAGCATGAGCGCAAGGTTACCGGGCTCATCAACGACCTGGTGGACATGGCCCTAGACGAGCGGGATCACGCCACCTACAGCTTCCTGCAGTGGTTCGTGGACGAGCAGGTCGAGGAGGAATCTACCGCGGAACATCTCCTTGAAAAGATCAAGCTCGTGGGCCAAGACGGCAGTTCTGTCTACCTCCTCGATAAGGAACTGGGCCAGAGGGTCTTCACGCCAGCCCCAAGCGGGACCCCCCGGTAGCCCGCTTCTTGAACACTAAGAACCGAGGCCCGGGCGATACCGGAACACCCGGGCCTTGCGTTGCCCCGCCCGCGAAAATCCCGCCTGGATTCCTCATCTCATGAATACCCTGCATTCCCTGTGGCATCCTATATCTCGGTACAACGTCCAGAAGAAGCCACGAGGAGGTGTAAGCCTGGATGCCAAACCTCAGCCAGACTGAGGCATGGTTCCTCGACGAGTGCATACGAGGGGAGAAGCTCTTACTGCAGAAGGTGTCATCCTGCGTATCGCAGGTGAGGGACCCTCAGTTGAGGCAGATGTGCCAGGAGGTTCACGATTCCCATAGAAGGCACTTCGACATGTTGACCGGGCAGGTAGGATGTTAGCGGAAAGGGGGAATGTTGATGTCCATGATAGGGCCGGGCATCCCTGGGTTAGGGGATCGCGAAATCGCTGAAGACCTGTTGACCTCCGAAAAGTACTTCTCGGATCTTTACAACAAGGCAACGCTGGAGGCCTCTAACCCGCAGGTCCGCAACGTCTTCAAGCAGATCCATGGGGATGTCCAGGAGCATGCCAAGAAGGTGTTCGACTATCTAAGTTCCAAGGGTTGGTACCGGGTTACTGGGGTTGATCCTCAGATGCTCAACAGGCTGAGCAACACTGCGTCGGAGGCAAGTCAAGCCATCAGCGGTGCTCCCGGAGGGGGGCGCCAGAGTCCCACCGCCCAGGGCAACCCGGGTGGCTACTACTCCCAGGTGGGTCAAGACAGCATTTACCAAGCCGGTGGGCCTGCCGCGGGACAGACGGGAGGATATCGAATGAACCCCTATGTACAGCAAGGCATCTACCAAGACCCCTACTCACAGGCTCAGGGCGCCATTTACCAGGACGCCATGTCTGCGGGGAGCATCGGGGGAGGCTACGGTGGCCAGCAGGGGATCTACCAGAGCCCCTACTACACCATGGGCCAGATCCCCAGCTGGACCAGGACTGAGACCTTCGGGCCTCCGGGCACGAGGTACGGCGTAGGGGCTGGCGGTTACGGGTTCCAGCCAAGTCCCCTGCAGCAGCAGGGCATCTACCAGGGCGGGTATGGCATGGGATATGGAGGGTACGCCACAGGGCTTCCCGACTGGGCCAGGACTGAGACCTTCGGGCCTCCGGGCACCCGCTATGGAGTGGGAGCCGGCGGCTACGGTTACCAGCCGGCGCACCCAAGTCCCATGCAGCAGCAGGGCATCTACCAGGGCGGGTATGGCATGGGATATGGAGGGTACGCCACAGGGCTTCCCGACTGGGCCAGGACTGAGACCTTCGGGCCTCCGGGCACCCGCTATGGAGTGGGAGCCGGCGGCTACGGGCAAGGCGTGGGCTTCAGGGCAAGTCCCTATGCCCAGGGTCACATGGCCTACTCGGGACAGGGTGTTTACTAGGCACCTCTCAGAGCCCGAAAGACGCAACTCAGGAGCGGGTGGGAAACCACCCGCTTTCCAATTGCCCTGGCAACCTCCCCTAGATTATCTCATTCAGCCATATTAACATTATTGACAGAACCACGCAGGCTTTCTATAATTCTCTTAGGGACCGGAACGAGGAGTGAAGCGGGAATGGAGGGTATACAGGGACCAGATGAGCCCGTTTACACTATAGGGGTAGCCGCAAGATTGCTGGGGGTGAGCCCTCACATGCTTAGACTCCTTGAGCGCAAGGGCCTTGTGGAGCCCTTGAGGACCCGGAAGAGGGCAAGGCTTTACTCCCAGAACGACCTTAAGATCCTTGGGAGGATATGCCGCCTGATGAAGGTGAACGGGGTTAACGTGGCTGGAGTCAAGGCCATACTCCACATGGAAGCGGTAATGGCAAAAGAAGAAGGGAAGGTGAAGAGCAGTGAGTAAGGTTGTGGGAATAGACCTTGGTACCACGAACTCCGTGATAGCTGTGATGGAAGCGGGCAAGCCCACGGTGATTATCAACTCCGAGGGTTCCCGGCTTACCCCCTCAGTGGTGGCCTTCACGAAGGCCGGGGAACGGCTGGTAGGCCTCTTGGCCAAGCGGCAGGGTGTCCTGAACCCGGAGAATACAGTGTCCTCCATCAAGCGTTTCATGGGCCGGCGGCACGACGAGGTCACCGAGGAGATGAAGATCGTCCCCTACAAGGTGGATCCCGGCCCCAACCAGGGAGTTCGTGTGAATATACCCAGCACGGGGAAGGACTATACCCCGGAAGAGATTTCTGCCATGATCCTCAGGAAGATGAAGGAGGACGCCGAGAAGTACCTGGGAGGGCCAGTCACCAAGGCAGTCATAACGGTACCCGCCTACTTCAACGACGCCCAGAGGCAGGCAACGAAGGACGCGGGCCGCATTGCCGGCCTGGAGGTCCTGCGTATCATCAACGAGCCTACGGCGGCATCCCTGGCCTACGGCCTGGACAAGAAGGCAAGTGAGACCATCCTCGTGTGGGACCTGGGGGGTGGCACCTTCGACGTCTCAATACTGGATGTGGGTGACGGCGTATTCCAGGTGAAGTCCACCAACGGTGACACTCACCTTGGCGGCGACGACTACGATCATGCCCTCCTTGAGTATGTGGCCGGCGAGTTCAAGAAGGACCAGGGGATCGACCTCACCAAGGACCGCCAGGCCCTCCAGCGGCTCCTGGAGGCGGCGGAGAAGGCCAAGACGGAACTGTCTACGGTGTTCGAGACCACTATTAGCCTACCCTTCATCACCGCGGACCAGTCCGGGCCCAAGCACCTTGAGATGAAGATCACCCGGGCCAAGTTCGAGGAGATCACGGCCCACCTCACGGAAAGGACAGTAGGGCCCTTCCGCAAGGCGCTGGCGGACGCCAAGTTGAAGCCCGAGGACCTGGATGAGGTGATCCTGGTGGGCGGCGCTACCCGGATGCCGGTGATCCAGGAGCTGATAAGGAAGCTCACTGGCAAGGAGCCACACCGGGGAGTCAACCCTGACGAAGTGGTGGCCGTGGGGGCAGCCATCCAGGCAGGCGTTCTGGCAGGAGACGTCAAGGATGTTGTGTTGCTGGACGTTACCCCCCTCTCCCTCGGCATCGAAACCCTTGGGGGCGTCACTACTCACCTCATCGAGAGGAACACCACAATACCCACGGAGAAGAGCCAGGTATTCACAACGGCTGCGGATAACCAGACAATGGTGGAGATCCACGTGCTCCAGGGTGAATTCGGCGAGGCCAGGAGGAACAGGACCCTGGGCCGCTTCCACCTGGTGGGGATCCCGCCTGCCCCCAGGGGTATACCCCAGATCGAGGTGAAGTTCGACATCGACGCCAACGGCATCCTGAAGGTCACTGCCAAGGATAAAGCCACGGGCAAGGAGCAGAAGATCACCATCACCGCCTCGACCCAGCTCAACAGGGAACAGGTGGAGTCCATGGTGAAGGAAGCAAGCATCCACGCGGAGGAGGACAAGGCCTTTAAGGAAGCGGCGGAGGTCAGGAACGCTGCTGACAGCCTGGTCTACAGCACGGAAAAGACCCTGAAGGAACAGGGTGACAAGGTGTCACCGGAAACCAAGACCAAGGTTGAGGGGCTCGTGCAGGACCTCAAGTCGGCCCTGGAGGGCAAGGATGCAAACCTCGTTAAGACCAAGACCGAAGAACTGAAGGCAGCAACGTACCAGCTGGCGGAGGAACTCTACAAGGCCACGGACCAGCCCCAGGCAGGGCCTGAGACAGGGCCTGCCGGCGGCGAAGAGCGCAAGCAGGAGTCCGGCGACAACGTGATCGATGCCGAGTTCAAGGAGGAGGACGAGGATAAGTAGTTCCCAAGGCAGGTGACATGAATTGGACGAGAACCAGGACAAGATGAAGTGCGACACCAAAGATGCCCAGGAGCCTGGGGAAGGCAAGGGTGACCGGAACGAGTTCGAGGAACTAAGGCTCAAGGCTGAGGAGAACTGGCAGCTCTTCCTAAAGGCCCGGGCGGAGATGGAGAACTACCGGCGTCGCTCAGAACGAGACCTGGGGCGCATGATCCTTCGGGGCAAAAGGGACCTCCTCCTGAAGATCCTGGGCGTTGTTGACAACCTGGAGAGAGCCATCGGCCAAGAGGAAACCGGCGGGGTGTCCTTCTTGGAGGGGGTCAAGATGATCCACCGGCAGATGCAGGAGCTGCTCATAGCCGAGGGAGTGTGCGCCTTCGAGTGCGAAGGAAAGGGGTTCGACCCCGCGGTTCACGAGTGCGTTGTAGTCCTCGACAGTAGCGGGGTAGACGAGGAGACTGTGTGCGAGGAACTGGAGAAGGGCTACACCTTCCACGACGAGGTCCTCAGGCCGGCAAAGGTCAAGGTGGCAAGGCCGGCCAAGTAGGGGAAAAGAAGGGGTATCGAGGCTGGGGCACGCGGGGTGCGTGCCCCGGTTCCCGCCTTGCCCGGAGCGCATGCTCCGGGCTCTCTGCCGGTCCCCCCCACCGTGCCTTTGCCAGAAGCCCAACCCACAACCCCACCCGTTTGGCTCGGGCTCCGCTTCCCCGCTACCCCTGGCATGCGTTACTCTCCTCTCTTTGCCAGACTGCTTTCCCTGGTGTAAACAGGCAGTCCCATTTCAGGGAGCCGCTGGATTATAGGCTGGGCGTCAAACTGCTCTGGGCAGAAGACACCATGGCCCTGGATGCACCCTCGGCGATCATCTCGGCGATCACCACGGGGGGTATGCCCGTCTGGTATGCGGTGGCGTTTACCCCGAGGCGCTGGTAGGCCTCATCATGGCTGCTCATAGTGTACACGTAGTACTCCTTTTCCACCCCGGCCTTGGCACCACGGATGACCGGGCCTACGCAGGACCACCCCTTTATCTTCCCACCCAGGTCGATGAACCTGGGAAGAAGGGCCGTCACCACGTCCCTGGGCACCACCTCGACCCCCTTCACGCTCACCGGATCAGGCCTGTCCAGCCCCAGGAGATTTAGTACCTTGAGAACCTCCACCAGATGGTCATCCAGGGCGTACTTGAAATCGCAGTAACGCAAGCCCTTCTTGATGTTCCTGGGGAGCGTCTCCACCTCTTCATGGGCAACGCTGTATACCCTTGAATTGACGCAGCAAAGCCAGCCCGCTGCCGGTGGGCCAGCCGTATCTGGAGGAATGTTCCCGTCTCCCACCACCCTGGTCCTCACGTATTCCCGCAAGGCTCGCGGTGCGGACCGGTCCTCTGGCGGCAATTACAAGCAAGAAGTGTGCCGTTGTGTAGAGAGTCACCACCACAGGGCCAGAGTGTTTTCCCGTGCGCCCCTTATCACATCGATAATAGACGCAGGCTCCGCAAGTGGCTCACGCGCTGGAGAAATCCCGGTGCATGCGGCAGTTTTGCTGACTCACCCTGGCGCATGGGTATGGTTCTCAGCCGTGCTACCCGTCTCAAGAATGCGACTGAGGCGGCCATTGGGAAGGGGGCATTCTCACGGCTGCGATGCGGCGGCATGTGGCCCAGACCCACCCTTGGGCTCTATGGGCCTGCTCCGGACCACTATGAGTGCCTTCTTGGTATCCTGTCTGGCGAGGGGTGCGTTCGCATTGGCCAGAAGCCAGCGGGGGACACCGGTGAAGGAGAGGTGATCACCGTCGAGCCCCCTGGTGAGAGCGATCTTGACCGTGACGAGATAGAAACGCTGGAGAGGGTCTAGGAAGAGGTCGGAAAGTACACCGCGAAGCGCCTCTCCAGCAGGTCACACCAGGAAAGGGCCTGGATCGAATTAAACGGTGGAGATCCCATTCCCTACTCCTACGCTGTTTACATGAGTGACTGAGACATCAGGCCAAGCCGCCCGGCGCTGTAGATGCAGGTAGGCCGGGCGCCCTGTCACGGGGACTTCAGGGAGATCACGCTCCCCAGAAGGCCTGAGACCAGTCCCAGGCATAACAGGAGAGGGCCGAGCCTCCAGAAGATCCCTGTCCATTCCAAGAGCGGCAGGAAGGGCAGGGAACTCCCAACGAGACCATAGGCGCCGGGCCACAGTATGGCCACAGCTGCCAGGGACAACAACCCGCCTAGGGCCCCTATGGCTACCCCTTCCAAGAGGAAGGGGGCTGCGAGGAACCACTCCGAGGCCCCCATGAGCCTGAGGGTCTCCATATCCTGCCTGCGGGCAGCGATGCCCAGGCGCACCATGTGCGACACCAGGGCAAGGACGGCCGTAACCACTGCCAGGGAGGCGACGGTCCCGATCCACCGGACCGCCCGGGTTAACCTGGCCAGGGGTTGCAGTATCTCTTCGTTATCCCTTACCGCATCCACCCCCCTGAGGTTCCGGGCGAAGGCGGCAATCTCCCGCGCCCTCTCGGGAAGAACGCTCACCTCCACGGAGGGAGGAAACGGGTTATAGCCCTCCAGAATCCCAGCCATGTCAATGCCGGACCCCAGCATGGCCTGGATCCGGGAGAGAGATTCCTCTCCGGTGACCACCCGCGTGCCATGGACACCGGGACCTTCGGCCAGGATGCCCGCCAGGGCGAGGGCGTCCTCCTCCGCGGTGCCCTCGTAGAGGTAAACCACTATCTGGGACTCTGCCCCGGCAACCTCCAGGAGATGCTCCAGGTTCCACCAGGCCCCCAGGAAGAAGCTGAGGGTCAGGAGGGCCAGGGTCACGCAGGCCACCGATACGAGGTTGGCCACCGCATGGAGCCTGAGGGCCCTGAGGGTTTCCCCAGTGAAGTAGCCCAGGTGCCTCACCTGGCCATCCCCCCTTCAAAATGCCCTGCAGCATCTTGAACAACCCTTCCTTCCGCCAGGGTAATCACCCGGTGACCCGGCCTCTCCAGCATGCGGGAGGCATGGGTGGCCACCAGGACGGTAGCCCCGCGGTCTCGCGCCGCCATGAGCAGTGCCAGCACCCGGTCGGAGGAGGCGTCGTCCAGGTTGCCGGTGGGCTCGTCCGCCAGGACTATCTCCGGCTCTCGGGCCAGTGCCCTGGCTATCACTACCCTCTGCTGTTCCCCCCAGGAGAGGAGGTCCACGTAGGTGCCGGCCTTGGAGGCCATGCCGAGGAACTCCAGGTACTCCCCAGCCCTCTGCCGCATCTGGCGGCCGGTGACACCAAGCACCCTGAGGCCCATCTCCACGTTCTCCCGGGCGGTTCTGCCCTTGATCAGGCGGAAGTCCTGGAATACCACACCCATCTTCCTCCTGAGGTTCCTTAGAGTGCGGGCATCCGCGCCCTTCATGTCAAGGCTGCCCAGTCGAAGGGAGCCTGATGAGGGCTGTTCAACCCCCATCAGCAGCCGGAGGAGGGTGGTCTTCCCGGCCCCGCTGGGCCCCCTGATGAATAGCATCTCACCTGTGTTCACAGTAAGGTCAAGACCCGTCAGGGCCGCGCTGCCGTTGGGATATACCTTGGAGAGGCCTCTAGCCTCTATCACCCCCAAAACCCCCTTCCGTTCATCTTGAGCCGCCCAGGCTGACTGTCATCTCTATGAAGTCCTGGTCCATGCTGATGCTCTGGGGTACCATGCCCTGGAGGGAAGGCCCCAGGTCCAGGGAGAGGCTAGACACTGGCTCGAGCACAGGGTCGCTGCGGATAGTAAGGCCTGAGAATTCCACCTGGGATACGCTGAAGGCTAAAAGCCCCTGGGGGGTCACGGAGAGGCTCCCGTGGAGCGTGAGGTCCAGGGAGGGGACCTTGAGCCGCGCTCCCCCGGGCTCGAACTCGAAGGCCGCGTCCTTGAGGCCCGCTTCCTCTGCCAGGACCGCATTGAGCCCGGACTCCGGTATCTTCACCCTCACGCTGAAGAGGGAGGGCGTGATGGTGACCCCCTCGGGCATGATCCCCTTCTCCATGAGAGCCGAGAGTCGTTCGGGGAGCCTCAGCAGGTAGGGCTTGGCCTGGCTGTTCCAGGCGCCCTGAAGGCGATCCATCTCAGTGAACACTGAGGGCGCACGGGGGCCCAGGGAGGCTGCAAGGCCCTCCTTACCCCTCTCGTATTCCTGGCCTGCCGTGGCCAGTGCGCTCCTTTCCTCCTCCAGGACACTAAGGCGATCCCGGGCCGCATCCAGGTCCTCCCGGGTGGAGGCAAAGGACCTTTTCTCTTCCTGGACCTCCGCCAGGACCCTGAGGGCCCCCTTGGCCGCGGATGACACCAGGTTCACCCTGACCAGGAAGTCCCTGAGTGAGGATGCTCCAAGGAGGACCTCCAGGTAGGAGGTGGGGCCCATCCGGTGCAGCCAGCGCAGGGCGGTGCCCGTCTTGGCGCGGGCCTCACGGTACCTGGCCTCTGTCTCCTCCAGCAACTCTTCCAGCCTGTGAATGTCCTCCTGGACAACCCCTATCTCCACATCCAGTTCATCCATGCGTGCCCTGGACCGCTCCATCTTCAGAAGCAGGAGGAACAGGTTGGAGAGGGCATCACGCTCCGCGGGCTCCAGGGACAGGATGGGGGAGGGAGAGGCGAAACCGGCCCATGAGAAGAGGGCGTACGCAAGGGACAGGATTACCAGGAACAGGCACCTCTGTCGCCAGCGGCTCAAGGCAGAACCCCTTTCTAGGGATGGCGGTCTTGGCCAGTAGAGGATGGATTCGACAGCGAGGGGCAGTCACCCTGCCGGGGGCTTCTAAAGGAGAGGGCCGGGAGGTCTCGCCTCCCCGGGCCCCCCGGGCATCCTTGTTCTAGAAGGTTAGTATGGCGTCGGCCTCCAGCGCCAGGTCATTCAAGGTGGCCGCCCCGGCGATGATGGCCTCCTCCATGATGTCCTCAGGCTTCACGCTGCCGCCGAACAACTGCATGCTCTGCTGGCAGGCCACGATCCTCACCCCCTTGGCGGCGGTGTCCTTGAGCACCTCCGCAACAGTGGGAAAGGCCCCAACCCTGATCCTCTCAGCCTCGCCCTTCACCAGGAGCTTAAGGCCAAGGCCCAAGAAGTAGATGGTAGGCTCAATGTCCATGGCCAGTGCCGTCTGGGCCAGGATGAGAGGGGAATAGAGTCTCTCGGGGGTTTCCGGCCCGCTAGTCTGCACGTAGAGGATCTTCTTCACCGCTCACTCCTCCTTGTTCTCGCCCTTTCTTATCAAGAAGTGTATCTCACTCCCGTCCTTCCACATGTTCACCACGGTGTGGCCTGCCCTCTTGGCCCAGCGGGGAATGTCCTCCTCCGCCGCAGGGTCATCAGCGATGATCTCTAGGATCTCCCCGGGAAACATGCGGTCCATCTCCTCCCGTGATCTCATCACCGGCACGGGGCAGTACAGCCCGGCACAGTCCAGCACCTGGCTATATTTCTCCTTATCCCCGGGCACTTGACCCCCTCCTTCTGACTGCCTGGCGTTCTAGTTTTTTCCATGTTCCTTAAGGTAGTTGTGGTAAAGGGGCGACATCTGCCTCAGGAGGTTGGCCACCCGGGCCAGCTCCTCTACGACGTAGGGGATGTCCTCCCTGGTGTTATCCTGCCCCAAAGTGAAGAGCAAAGAGCCCTGGGCGAGTTCGGGGGCCAGGCCCACGGCGCCCAGCACGTGAGAGGACTTCAGTGCCTGGGAGGTACAGGAGGAACCGCTGGATACCCTGATGCCTGCCATGTCCAGGTGGAGAAGGAGGGCCTCTCCCTCCACGAACTCCACGGATACGTGGAGGTTGTCAGGGAGGCGTCTCTCGGGGTGCCCGTTCAGGTGAAGGTGGGGGATCCGGGAAAAGAGGCCATCCCTGAGCTCGTCCCTGAGACCGGAAAGGCACCTTGCCCTTTCCCCCATTGTCTCGGCCGCCAGGCGAGCGGCCTTGCCCAGGCCCACGATGGCAGGGACGTTCTCCGTACCCGCCCGGATGCCCCTCTCCTGGATTCCCCCCTCTAGGAGGGGAAGGAGGCGGGTCCTGCGGCGCACATAGAGGGCGCCGCTGCCCTTTGGGCCCCGTAGCTGGTCCCCCGCCAGTGTCAGGAGGTCGAACCCCACCCCGGCGTCCAGCGGCACCCGGCCTGCGGCGGCACAGGCATCTGTATGAAACAGGATCCCTCTCTCCCGGGTCACCGCCGCCAGGTCCTCCAGGGGCTCCACTGTGCCGATCTCCGGGTTGGCGGCCATTACGGACACCAGGATGGTCCCGGGCGTGATGGCCGAGGCCAGGTCGCCCGGGTTCACAAGGCCATAGCGGTCCACCGGGAGCAGGGTTACCCGGAAACCCTCCTTCTCCAGGGTCTTGAGGGGGTTTAGCACTGAGAAGTGCTCTATGGATGAGGCGATGATGTGGTTTCCCTGGGGCCCCCTAGCGGCGGCGATCCCCTTGATGGCCATGTTGTTGGCCTCGGAGGCGCAGGATGTGAACACGACTTCCTCAGGGGTCGCCCCGATGAGCGCGGCCACGTTCTCCCTGGCCTCGGAGATTGCCCTTCTGGGTCCCGCTCCCAGGCTGTGCCCGCTGGAGGGGTTTCCGAAGTGCTCGAGGAAGAAGGGCTTCATTGCCTCCCACACTGCAGGGTGTAGAGGGGTTGCGGCACCGTGGTCCATGTTGACTCTCTTCACAGGGGTTCGCCCCTTCCTAGGGTAAACAGTTGTACATTCCTAATCTTATAATAATCATTCTATATATACAATGCAGACCTGGCAGGTACGCACAATTTATCCTCATAGCCAACCTCCTGGGAGTAACAGGCGGCGTACAAGTCCAATGTCCGGGTCGAGTTGCCTGGGCACTAAGATACTGAAGTGCCGGGTAGGAAGATTCAAGATGGCCCCCCCGCATCACCCGGAAGGGCCAGATCCAATGTCTTGCCGGAGTCTCTAAGCGCCCTTTGAGGATCCCAGGGCTGACTGTACCAGTTCCGATGCCTTATCCAGGCAATAGAGTAAGCGATTGACCTTCCTCACGGCGGCCACTTGGTACAGCAGGTATCCGTCAGAACCCGGTTCATTAGTCAGCATGGCCCTCACTGCGTCTAGCATTGGCACTGGGCCTCTTGGCAGAGCGTCATCATGTTCAAAGGGGTCCCCGCTTGTCACGGTGCATGGGACCAGTAGCTTCCCCAACTCCATTAGACAGGGATTCAGGTAGGTACTGTTGTTCTCCGGGTGTTCTAACTCTATGAGAAGGCCTAGCAGTTTCTCTGCTAGGATTTCCACTGCATTGAATGGCTCAAAGTGTTGGCCATCCAAATTCCTAATCTGCGCAAGCAACCATCGAATTAGGGATGAATACCTAAGGGGGATTACCAAATCCATGCAGAAACGCATTACTACGCCTAGGTATATGGAGGTGTCTCTAACCAGATTGTTGCTGTCGATCTTGTCTATTAGGTCCTCTGTCGTGTGCCACCACCAACCCAGTCCACCTCCACGATAACCGCCTTGCGGTCCCATCAAGAGGGAAAAGCCCTTGCTGGCTGCACTTTCATCTAATGGCTGTTCGGAAACGTTAATAAACAGGGAAGGAATCCCGAGTCCCCAGAATGACTGGTCCCCAGCTCGTCCGATCAGTTTGAAGCGAAGATCCGCACCAGTGATAGCACCAATTACTTCCCTGGCGACATCATAGGTTTGGGGCATGACTGGTGCTTCATCGGTGATACTGGCCCCGGCTCCTCCCGTAGAATCAACATTGACATGGACCACACAGTTCTTGTGGAGGTCGAGCCAGTTATTGTCGGCATACCACGTAGAGCCCGCATATCGACCATGCGAGTGGCCAGACCAGAAGGCCAGGCGCAAGTTCCGTCTCATCAGACCTTTCCGGCCAGATAGGATTCTGGCTACTTCCAGCATAGTTGCGTTGGCGGCCGCATTGTCCATGGCTCCAAAATGCCACGAATCAATGTGGCCAGACAGCAAGGCGTATTGGGAACCTCCCGAAGTGCATTGGATATCCGCAGTCATTAGCGGTATGTCTCGCCATTCAGTGTCCACCATGGTTGATAGCCGCACTGTAAGTGGGTTATGAGTCTTCACGATTTCTCTGATCCTGGCTCCCACTTGTGAGGTAACAGAGACGACAGGAAAGGAGGGGAGATCCTCCATTCTATCAGGGGAAGGGCTACCCCAAACCGTAGAGACTATCATTTCGTGAGTGTGCTCGTCATTTATGTATATCTGGCCGATAGCGCCGAGCGTCTTGGCATGATGGACTTTCACCGGCATGGCTATGCCTTCCTGAAGCACAATCTTCCCTTCCAGATTCACCACAGGGCCTGCCGGGGGCTCACCTGCGGTGTCCAGGTAGAACAGCTCACCTTCCAGGCCTTGGCACGATCCGGAGAAAGAATGAGTGATGCAGGGAATCGTTAACTGGAGCGCTGGAAAACAGATGGCCGCGGACCCCGGCAAGCTGATAAGCGCCTTGTGGAAACGAAGCACCGGCTGGAGGCCCATTGACTTCAATTCCGACTGTACGTAGTGGAATGCCCTGATCTCTTCGCTGCTTCCTGACAACCTGACTTCGCTGGATACTCTCCTCGTATGTTCCATGAGTTCCTCGGCTGAAATCTCTTCCAATGCGTCAAGAATGTCTTGGTTGAGGCTAAACATTCTTCCACCTCGCGAATTGGAGTTCTTCTTCCAAACAACCTACGGCTACTTCCCAAGCCGTACGGAAGCATCCTCCCTGCTCCTGGATGTACGTCAGGAGTTCATGTAGCATGTCGAGGCGGCTGGGCCTTCCTATGAGCTGGGGATGCATGGTAAGAACCAGCGGGAGGCCACGCTTGTGGAGGCTGTCAAACTCCTTGCGCCAGATATCGCGCACAGAGTCAGGGGAAGCGATCTGGCGGCCTGGAAGGTTCAAGCCGTACAGGAAGAAGGGAGCGTCATCACAAACCCAGCTCACGGGGATCTCAACGAGATTCCCACCTGAAGGCAAGTGATGACAATATGGCTTGATTGAATCCATGAAGTTGCTGGAGTAAAGGAAGCCTTGCTCGATGAGGAATCCCATGGTACTTGTACTTAACTCCCACGCCGGTGCCCTGTAGCCAGAGGGAGACACAGCCAGGATATCCTGAAGCGCCTTTAGTCCCCTGAAGAACACCGCGCGCTCCTGCTCGGGAGACAGGGTATGGGGCCATTCGTGCATGTAGCCGTGGAAAGCTATCTCGTGGCCCTTTTCCATGACGCTCTTGACGGTCGTTGTGTGTTTTTCTGCAATCCATCCTGGTACGAAGAATGTGGCCTTAATCTCGTGAGAATTGAGTAGGTCAAGAATGAGAGGGACTCCGACCTTGGGCCCGAAGGCGCCCTGGGATAGTGTAACAGGGCGGTGGGCGTTTTCCGGGTCCCGGGCCAGCCACAGCGTCTCTCCGTCCAAGTCAAAGGTTAGGACGACTTCACTCAATCTCTTCCCCTCCAAGAAGTTGCCTTACGATATCAGCATAGATGTCCACAGACTTCACGACCTTGTCAAACAAGACCTTCTCACCGACCACGTGGCTCTCCTCAGGCTCACCTGGCCCAAAAAGTATTGAGGGTATGCCAGCCATATGATACAGATGAGAACAGTCAGTTGCGCCTCCCTTACACCTGACCTCCGGTTTCTGACCCAGAATCCTCTCACACGAGCCACATGCAACCGCTAGTAGGGGATGGCAAGGATCCAGATAGTATGGCTCCCATGCTGTCTTGACGTAACAGTGAGCCTTGGCTCTATTCCCAACCGTATTGCGGACCGCCTCCCGGATCGTGTCCGTGGCCCTGGCCACGTTTTCCCCGGGAAGCAGCCGGCGATCCAGGGTCATTGTGCAAGTCTGTGGTACAACATTGTCTGCTATCCCTGCAGATATGCGGGTTACTGTCAGGCTGGGAGTGGGTACCTCGAATTCACTATTCCTAACATCAAATCTGTCACGTGACAGAACCTCTATCAACTCTGCAGCTATGGTAATGGGGTTCTGGCCAACATGAGATCGACCTGCGTGACAGGCGACTCCTTCGATCACCAGTTCCATCCATATGACTCCCCTATTGCCGTGCTCGACGTTGAGCCCGGTTGGCTCTCCTACCACTGCCCACTCAACGTTCTCGAACACGCCTGATTCTATCAGGAACCGAGTACCGCACGAGCTACCTGTCTCCTCATCTGCAACGGCAGTGTACAGGATATTGCCAGAGAGGTTCATTCCTGAGCGAGCCATCAGTATCATGGAGTATGCCATGGCAATGGCCCCTGATTTCATGTCTGAAGCGCCCCGGGCCACCACCCAGTTATCCAACACAGCCGGCTCGAAGGGGTCACACGTCCATCCCTCACCAGGGGGGACGACGTCGATATGCCCGTTGAGGGCCACGGTTGATCCCCTCTTAGAATTAACCAATCTAGCTACCACATTGGCCTTTCCCGGTTCCTTCTCCAGTAGTTCCGAGGTTATTCCTTCTCGTCGGAATGCTTGATGGATTATCTCCGCGACTTCCCTGGTATATGCTGGAGGGTTCACGCTGGGAGCTCTTAATACCTCCAAGAACAACTCAAGCAATTCATCCTTGCTACCGCACCTATCCATCAGCAACAGGGCAGCACCTCTTTCTTCCATTCACAGGGGGGAGGGGAGAGTGAACCCTCTCCCCTGTGCTGGAACTAGTGTCTATGTATCCTCCCTGCTTTGTTCAAGGTACTGCCATGTGCCCACGGCAAGTATCCCGAACATGTAAACAACGGCAAGAAATGCTGTAGGCACCCTTGCACTAAACAAGAAGATGGTCATCATTATGGCGCCGAATAGTCCTATGGCCATGAAGCCTATCAGCCACAGTGGAAACAAATCTCCGCCCTTCATCTTCTTTTCACTCCTTTTTCGGAGGCTTTGTGGCACATTAGCTGGATATGGTCTTCCGGGGCGGCATGAAGAGCCTGACCTGCTCATCCTCGGGCGGAGCAGTTGCCAGGGAAACCACTATGAGGGCTATCCACCCCAAGAGCATGGTGGGAATTACTGGACTCAATCCGAATGGTTCGTTGTAGTAGGAGTATATGAGTGTTACCAAGCCCACCGCCAGGCTTGCGACTCCCCCGGCCGGCGTTGCCCTCCTCCACAGGAAGGCGGCAAGGAAGGCTGGGCTTACAACCCCCGCCATGATACTGTAGGCGATCCTCAGGCCCGCCAACACTCCTGGTAACGCAAACGCCAAGACAAGTCCGTAGATGGCCCATACGACGACGAATACCCGAGAGAGAAAGACTAGTCTTTGTTCGCTGGCCTTGGGGTTGATGAGCCGCTTGTAAATGTCGTTAATGATCAGTGTGGAGCATATATTCAGTGCCGAGTCGGCCGTAGACATCACTGTGGCGACCACAGCCACCATCAAGGGTACGCCCACTATCGCGGGGAGAAGGTAACGGGCCAACCAGAGCAGTGTATATTCCGGGTTTGGAATATCGGGGAAGAGCACCCGGGCCATGAGAGCAGCGATGGGGATTAAAGTGTAGAAGAAGATGGGCATGAACAGCGCCGCGTACGCCGCTTTTCTGGCCGACCGGTCACTTTCACAGGCAAGAAGCCTCTGGTGGGTAGTGGGGTCACAGACTGCAAGTCCAAACAGCATTAAAAAGAAACCTATTGCGGTTAGGAAGCCCACGCCAAAAGGGTTGAAAAGATTACTGTCGACCGCGGTGATGGCTGCAGTAGCCGCTGCGACTCCTCCGATCTTGGAGAGAGCGACCGGCACCATCAAGGTAATACCCACAATCATTACCATTGCCTGTATGAAGTCTGTCCAGACCACGGCATACAAGCCGCCTGCCACAGTATAAATCAGCACAATTCCGAAGCCCAGAATGAAACCCCATGGTACGGGCGGAATGCCCAGTGCCACATCCAAGATCCAGCCGATGGCGATAATTTGGTAGCCTATGTATGTTGACCATGTGCCAAGGACTCCCACCAGCCCAAGATACCTAGCGGCTGGTCCGTACCGTGCCTCGAGAATGTCTGGTACGGTTATGAGTTTGGTGCGGTTAACTCGTGGGGCTAGAGTAATCACGATGAAGTAGCCAAGGCTTGCACCCATCAACCACATGAAAGGTGTTGTCATGCCGGACCGGAACGCCAGGGATGGTAGCCCTGATACAGTACCAGCACCGTACCAACTAGCGGAAATCGTTGCTACTATCAGCCAAGGCTTTACCCGGCGACCCATCAAGGCAAAATCTTCGAAGGTCTTCACGAACTTTGTACAGATAAACCCGATAACCAGCAATGCTACCAGGTAGACTCCGATGCCGATTGAGTATGCGTCCAAGATGTCACCCCCTGTTAATGGTGTTGCGCCATTACTAGTACTTGGGGATTCCTAGACAATAGCCGCCGTCAATCACTATAGATGACCCAACTGCATAGCTCGCACTCGGTGAGAGCAGATACATGACAGCGCCGACGATTTCGTCTACAGTACCCCACCTACCTAGCGGAATGCGATTGAGTTTTGCCTGGTTCTCCTCCTCCCCTTGTTGAGTCTTGGCTAGCCTCTCCACGATTTCCGTTCCGATTACCCCAGGGCAAACCGCATTTACCAGAATTCCGTAGGGAGCTAGTTCGAGAGCCAGCACCCTGGTAAACATGATCATTCCGGCCTTCGATGCTGCATAGTGAGCACATCCCGGCCTAGCTATGATACTAGAGGTGGAACTGACGTTCACAATCCTTCCAGGGATTCCGTGGTCAATCATAATCCTTGCAGCTGCCCGGGAGCACAGGTATGCGCTTTTCAAGTTCGTATCTAGGACCCTGTCCCACTCCTTCTCTTCCATCTCGAGCACGGGGAGGACTGGGAATATGCCAGCATTGTTTACCAGGAAGTCAATGGAACCGAAGGTATCTACGACAGTAGCCACCATGTTGTTGACATCTGCACCCAAGGTGACATCAGCCTTTACCGGTAGTGCCGTTCCTCCCTTCCCCTCAATACGCGCAGCATTCTCTTTCAGCTTCGTTTCACTCCGAGCAGCCAGGGCAACCTGGGCTCCTCCCAGGGCAAGAGATTCTGCCAGTGCACTCCCGATACCGGAAGAGGCCCCAGTGACAATTGCTGTCTTGCCCTTCAGCCAACTCGTATCCAATAGCATCAACCCCCTGGTGCAGTATTGTTGACAAGGCAAACACCGCGTCTTCAGACCCCTGGACTCGCACGACGGGTTAAATGCAGAATAGCCTATCGCAAGTATCGTACCCAAGCAACCTGCTAGCTCTTGTGTGCGGCATGCTGGGAGGCTTCGGGGACTTTCTGGTAGCAAGTGGCGCTATTGGGAGGCCAGATACCACCAATTATACCCTATTGACTCAGGTGGGGCTAAGGCCCGCGGTGGACTATGCTCCTACTTGTGGTAGTGCAAAACACTCATGGTTAGTGCCGTCTCAGCCAACGAAGGAACCCTTCTCCTCGTTCCGTAATCCGTGTTGCCTGCCGGCCCAGTCCCGTAACAACGCAACCTTGAGCCCGCAGGGCATCCAAACGCGAGCGCATCATGTTGCCGGTGACCCTGAGATCGTGGGACTGGCATCTTTTCACCAAGCTCTCCCTGCCAGCCCGTAGCCCCTCCTCTTTTGCGATCAGGAGTTCCTGGAGTATGGCGGTGTACTCATCACGAGATCCCCTTGCCTCAATGACCTCGAGAACTTCCAGCCACTCCTCTTCCGTTCGCTCATTAGTGTCGCCCTCGAGCATCTCATCCAGGAGAATATACACTTCATCGTCGTCCCCGTCAGTTGTGTTGCAGATATAGCGGATCACCCCCTCAAGCTGGCGAACGTTCCCCGGCCAATCGTACCGAGTGAGGCAGGTGAGCAACCGCTCCGAAAGAGGTGCGCTGGTGGGGCCGAATTTCGTGAAGAAGTGCGCGGCCAGAAGCGGGATATCCTCTTTTCTACTCCGGAGAGGTGGTACCATAAGGCGTGATTCGCACAGCCGGTAGTAAAGGTCAGCGCGGAACGAGCCTTGCCTTACGCTTTTCAAGAGGTCCTTGTTGGTTGCTGCTAAGATGCGGACATCAATGGGAATGATGCTAGTTCCACCTATTCTCATTACTTCCTTCTCCTCGAGGACTCGAAGAAGTTTCACTTGAGTGTTTAACGGCAGGTCACCGATTTCGTCCAAGAAGATGGTTCCCGGATGCGCTTGCTCGAACAAACCCGGTTTGCCGCCCTTTCGAGCCCCGGTGAAGGCACCTTCCTCGTATCCGAAGAGTTCGCTCTCAATCAAGGTCTCCGGTAGGGAGGCCAAGTTGACGGGGACAAAGGGTTGCCCCTTTCTCCTGGAGAGATTGTGCAAGGCGTGAGCCACCAGCTCCTTGCCAGTTCCATGCTCCCCCATAATGAGAACCGTCAGGTTCGTAGGGCCGATCTTTCTCATTACGGTCTTGGTCCGGCGGATGTCCGTAGAGTCCCCGAGAATGTCATCAATGGAATACTTGGTCTTATACGCTTTACGCCTTATTTGCCGCGAGAGGTCCCGAGAGGCACGGTGCAACTCGGTGACTTCCTTGAGTATGACAACTACCGCTGCAGTCTTGTCCTTGCTGAATACGGGGGTTTTTGTAACCAGGAGCTGTCGACCGTTCAGATGCATGAGCCGGTTAATATCGGCCTTTCCCGTCTTCAGCAGATCCTCCAGTTCTTTGGCCAGCTGGGGTTGGTGCAGCCTTCCACCGGGACCAGAGTTGCTCTTGGTTATCTCGCTTGCCACAGAGTTCATCACGATTATCCTGAGTTGATCATCAACGGCTATGACGCCGTCATTAACAGAGTTCAGAATGGCCTCCAAGTACTTGGTGAGCGCGTTGATTTCCACCAGCATCTGTGCCTGCTCGCTAATGAGGGCCACCATCCGCTTGTTGTACCTGGCTCCTAGAATGTTGGCCTTGTCAAGAGGCAAGCCAAGCCTAACACCCACTTCAACAAGCGTGGAAACATCAAGGGGCCTTACACCGATGTCAACAACTTGAAGTCCGGGGGGTACCAAGCCCACTATCCCTGGAGTGATGGCCACCCTGACTTCATATGGTGGGAGAGGGGCCCCAGGGTAGTACGGGATCATCTCAAGATGGCTAATGCCTATGCCCAGTAGCAGTTCAACGGCTTCTTCCGCCGCCTCTCGCATGTTGCTGACCACCAGTGCCTTCCCGGCAGGCACAGACATTACTTCGGCAATACGTCCCATGTCAAGAGATCGCCGTGCAACAACCACTGGACTATCGGGAGGCAGTGGCGGCAGGCTCGATTTCAGGGAGGCCTGGGATACGAGCACAATGTCAGAATCGCTACGGAACGCCCCACTTTCCTCGAAGCAGACTGTATGTACGTCCAGCGAGGCTCCGAAGAACTCCCGGACCTGAGAGACAAATATCTCTTTTGTCAGTTTGCTTACACTTACTACGGTCACCCTGGGAGTATTCGCCACCCCTATCACTCCTCGGGGCTTGCTATGCTTGCGGTATTCTGAACCCTCTAAATGGTGCCCACCCTGAGGTGCCCACCCTCCAGCACCACTTGGCCATCCAGTTCCAGTACGGGCTCGAACACTACCCCATCAAGGTGCACGCTGGCATCCACTCTCCCTCCCAGGGACAGGCTGTTGCCCATGGCCACGTGCGCCGTGCCTAGTACCTTCTCGTCTTCCAGGAGTATCCCTGTGATCCTGGCCCTGTCATTCGTGCCCACTCCCAGCTCGGCAATATTCCGGCCGGCAGGACCAGCGGCGTCCAGGTTCTCCCGGAGCCAGGAGGCCGCCTTGCCCCCGGATACCTCCTTTACAATGCCTGCTTCCACCACTAGTGTTATGGGTTCCTCCAGGCTTCCCCAGCCTGCCAGGGTACCATCCAGCACGATAACGCCCTGGGTTAGACCCTCAAGGGGCGCGATACAGGCCTCCCCTGCGGGCAGGTTTCCCCACCTGCCGGGCTCCCGCAGGATGCCGGTATCGGCCATGCCCTGCCGGCCCTCCAGGGAAAGGGTGACAAGGGTGCCTCCGGGGGATGTGAGCCGGGCCTCCTTGGCCTCTGTGAGCATGCGGGCCAGGGCCTCCGAGCGGCGGGCCAGGGCCGCGTAGTCCAGCCTCAGGGCCCTGGCGGCCATATCCTGGGTTATGCCGGGCATGCTCGCAACCCGGGCGCCGGCCAGGCAGGCCTCCCTTCGCGCCCGGGTGTGGGAGAGGGAGCGGGATGCGGCGACTAGCACCACGCTCGCTTCCTTCATGGCTGCCGCCACCGAGGCGGGGGGCTCCTCACCATTCCTGGCCCTCTGCGGGAACACCACCATGGAGTAGTCCCTGGCCATCTCCCCAGCAGCCGCGTAGAATGCCTCCGCCACCTCAAGGTTGACACCGTCAGTAACTATAAGGACACTCTCGTGGGGTTCCAGTCCCATGCACTGTGATAGCGCTATGGCTACCGCTTCCTGGAGATCGCCCATGTTCTTCCCCCCGTTTCTTTACCGTCACTAACCAAATTTCCTACCTAGCCTATTCACCCCCGGGCAGGCTCTTCCTCCAAGGCAGGCCAACCCAGCGGGAGGAGAAGAAGGCCTGGCGAAGAAATAGGTGTCTATGTCGCCATTAACGGTTGAGGGGGGCCTTGATGAGTGCCATGGGCAGTACCGTATGGATGGATCTTGACTGCCAGGAGGCTGTGACTACCCACGAGGAAGAACAGGTCTACCGGCGGTTTCTCGGGGGCCGCGGCGTCAACTCCTGGCATCTCCTGGAGCGGCAGGTGCCCGGGGCAGACCCCCTGGGTCCCGAGAACCTCCTGTGCTTCAGCTGTGGGCTTCTCACGGGTACGGAGGCGCCTTCCTCCGCCAGGCTCCACGTGAGTGCCCGCTCTCCCCTGACGGGACTCCTCGGGAGTTCCAACGTTGGGGGAGGCTTCGGCGCCCGCCTGCGCCTGGCCGGCGTGCAGAGCCTGGTCGTCCGTGGGCAGGCGCCCCGGCCCTCCCTCCTCCTGGTGGAGGACGGGCGGGTGGAGGTGCTGGACGCCAGCGACTGGTGGGGCCAGGATACCAGGTCCGTCGCAAGCGGCTTGGCCTCCCGGTTTGGGCCTAGCTCGGAGGTCCTCGTGATAGGGGTGGGAGGGGAGAACCTGGTTCCCTTCGCCTGCATGGTCACGGGAACACAGCACGCCGCGGGAAGGACGGGCATGGGAGCGGTCATGGGGTCCAAGCGCCTCAAGGCCATCGTTGTCCGGGCCAAGAGGGAGAGGACCACGCATCCCGGTTCCCAGGAATCCGTCAGGGAGTACATCTTTGCTATAAGGTCCTCATCCCGGTACGAGATGTACTCCCGCTACAGCAACAGCGCCTTTGTGAACTGGGCCAACGATATGGGGATCCTGGGAACCCGCAACTACCAGGGTGTCAGGTTTGAGGGGGCTGGCCAGATCGACGGCTCCCGTCTCATAGACTACGTCACCCGGCGGCACACCTGCCACCGCTGCCCCGTGGGGTGCAAGGCCTCCTTTGAGATACGCCAGGGGCCCTACGCTGGCACCCGTGGCGAGAGGCCGGACATCGAACCTATAATGAACCTTGGGGCCAAGTGCGGCCTGGATGACCCTGAGGCCCTGTTGCACCTCCACGCCCTAGCAGGGACCCTGGGGATAGACGTGATCTCCGCCGGCGGTGTGCTGGCCTTTGCCATGGAGATCTACGAAAGGGGCATCATCACCCGGGATGATACCGGTGGGATCGAGCTCACCTGGGGGAACGCCACTGCCATGGCGGCCATGATGGACCTCATGGCGCGGAGGGAGGGCTTCGGGGCTGTCCTCTCTCACGGTGTCCGGGGGGCTGCCCAGCTGGTAGGGCGGGGCTCCGAGGCCTACGCCCACCACTCGAAGGGGCTGGAGCTAACGGGCTACGACCCCCGGGGAGCCCTGGGCACCGCCCTGGGATATGCCGTTTCCACCAGGGGCGGGGACTTCACCAGCGTCTACCCGACCCCTGAGTACCGGTGGAAGCCGGAGCAGGGCAAAGAGGCCTTCGGCACGGAGTGTTCCGTGGACCGTCTCTCCCACGAAGGCAAGGGAGATCTGGTGAAGAGGACCATGACGGTGTGCGCTGTCCTGGATGGCCTGGGTATCTGCAAGGTTCCCGCCCTCTCCCTCATAGGGGACTTCGACCTTGACAAGGAGGCTCGCCTTGCCTCGGCGGTCACCGGGTGGCATTTCACCGCGGGGGACCTCTTCACCGCGGGTGAGCGCATCATCAACTCGGAACGCCTCTTCAACCTGGTGCATGGCGCCCACGGTACTGAAGACACCCTGCCCGAGCACTTCCAGGCAGTACCCGTGCCTGACCCGGGACCCACCCAGGGGACCACTGTGAGGGTCAGGGCACTGGTGGATGACTTCTACCGGGCAATGGGGTGGGATCATGATGGAACACCCCCCAGGGCCACCATGGAGGCCCTGGGACTAGAGGGGCTGTGGGACAGGAAACTGTCCTCAAGACCGGGCGTCCAGGCGCCCAGTGCGCGGCCAGAGTCCCCCCTGTAACCTCAAGGGCGAGATCCCCCTGGGCACCGACTTGTACAATCTTACGGTTGTAGACTTTTGTTGCGAAAATACCGTAATATTTCATGGGTATTCCGCAATCAGGACCAAAGGGAAAGCATCGCCGGGCGCCTAACATAACGGGATATTAGCTGCAGCAGGGAGGGAGGCAGGCGCCTTGGAGGATCTCATTGCCAGGGTAACTGAGGCGGTGGTGAACGGCAGCAAGGCCGAGACCCTCAAGTGGGTTAAAGCCGCCGTTGATCAGGGTATAGACCCGGTAGCCATCATCGAACAGGGACTGACCAAGGGTATCCAGAAGGTAGGGGACAGGTTCGAGTGCGGCGAGTACTACCTGCCGGACATGATGTTGTCCGCAGAGGCCATGGGCAATTCCGTGGAGATGCTAGAGCCACTGATGAAAGGGGGCGCGTCATCCCTAAGGAAACTGGGCAAGGTGGTTCTGGGCACTGTGGAAGGGGACCTTCACGAGATCGGCAAGAACATCGTAGCCATGATGCTGAAAGCCTCCGGCTTCGAAGTGGTAGACCTGGGAGTCAATGTGACCTCTGGGGACTTCGCCAGGGCTGTGGGGGAACACAAGGCCGACATCCTGGGGATTTCCGCGTTGATGACCACCACCCAGACCAAGCAGGCAGACATAGTCTCACAACTTGAGAGGGACGGCATCCGGAAAGGGGTCAGAGTACTGGTGGGCGGGGCGCCCATAACCGCCGAGTGGGCCCGAAAGATCGGTGCGGACGGTTACGCCCCTGATGCCATCAGCGCTGTGAAGATGGCCAAAGAGATGCTGGGAGTTTCCTAGAACAGGCCCAGAAAGGGCCAGGCGAAAGTGAATAAGAGGAGGGGTGTTTCAAGTGAGAAGATTCCTGGCTTTTCTCCTGGTGATGTCCGTGGTGGCTGCCCTGGCAGCCGGCTGCGGAGGGCAAACCCAATCGCCCCCGCCGGAGGAGGATGAAGAAACGGCGGAGGAACCCGCCGGGGGACCCAAGGCTGGAGGAACGGTGGTGTGGGCCCACGGCCACGATGCCGCCTACATAGACCCTGGCTACGCCTACACCGGTGAGGATATCGACCCCACGATGCTGGTCTTCGAGACCTTGCTCAACTACGAGTTTTCGCCGGACGGGGGCGTCACCTACTCATCGAACCTGGCCACTGAGTGGTCCCACTCCGATGACGGGCTGGAGTGGACCTTCAATCTACGCGATGGCGTGAAGTTCCACGATGGCACGGACTTCAACGCCGATGCCGTGGTGTTCTCCTTTAAGCGCCTCTATGATGAAACCCACCCCTACTTCATCGAGGGTCGCTGGTCGTACTTCGATGACCTCTTGGGAGACGTCCTGGAGGACGTCATTGCCGAGGACGAGAACACGGTGAAGATCGTATTGAAGCGGCCCTTCGCGCCGCTCCTCACCTACCTGGGATACTACTCAGAGTCTATCGTGAGCCCTGCGGCTGTGGAGAAGTACGGTGAGGACTTCTTCAAGAACCCCGTGGGTACAGGCCCCTTCAAGCTGGAGGAGTGGAGGAAGGACGACCGCATCGTCCTGGTGCCCTTCGAGGGCTACTGGGGTGACAAACCCTACCTGGAAAGGGTCATCCTCAGGGTGGTGCCCGAGGTCTCCACGAGGCTGGCCGAGATGGAGACGGGGGGCGTCCATATCTTCCAGAGCCCTCCCTCAGAGCAGATCCCCAGGATCAAGGCTAACCCCCAGCTGGAGGTGGGCAGCTTCCCCGCCGCCCAGCTGGCTTACGTTGCCATCAACAACGATACCGTCACTGATGTGCGGCTAAGGCAGGCAATAGCCCATGCCGTGGACTGGGATAAGATCGTTGAGGTAATCTGGGGCGAGCTGGGCTATCGTGCCAGCAGCATCCTGCCCGGGGGAGTCCTGGGCTCCCATTCAGACCTGAAGCCCTACGAGTTTGACCAGGAGAAGGCCAAGGACCTCCTGGCCCAGGCCGGGATCCCCCAGGGCTACCAGCTCACTATGATAGCCCCTAACGCGCCCCGCTGGTCCCACCCGGATCCCATAACTGGCTTGGAAATGGTGCAGAACGACCTCAAGGCAGTGGGCATCGACGTGGTGGCGAAGCCCTTGGAGATGGGCGCCTGGTCAGCCGCGACCACTGCCGGGGAGTATGACCTGGCATGGGCGGGCTGGATGGATGTCCCAGACCCCAACAACTTCCTCCACACCCTCCTGGTGGTGTACGGAGGGACCCGCTGGAGATACCAAAACGAAGAAGTAACGGACCTGGCTATCAAGGGTGCTTCAACCTACGATAACAGCGAGCGGGCCGGCTACTACGAGCAGCTGCAGGAGATCGTCTACAGTGAGGTTCCCGCTATACCTGTGGCCTACGGCAATGCGGTGTACGCGTACGTGGCCAACCTGAAGGGGTTCAATGTAGGCGCAGACGGCATTCTCAGGCTGCACCGGGCGTACTTGGAGTAGCAAGGCACCCGGGGGCCCTGGCCAATGCCCGGGCCCCCGGCTTCGTCAAAGGAGTGAGTCGATTGGCTTTCCAGCCCCTTACACGGGAAGACATCCTGAAAATACACGAGGCGTCCCTCAGGGTAATGGAGGAAATAGGGGTCACGTTCGAGGGGGAGAGGGCCCGCAAGGCGCTAATGGACGCGGGTTGCCAGCCCAAGGACAAGAGGCTGCTCTTCCCCAGGGCCTTAGTAGAGCGGATGCTCAAGAACCCGGCGCCAATAGTCTTGACGGGCCGGGACGGCGCCCACACCCTTGACCTCACAGTGGGCCAGGGCTTCACCCACAACTTCGGCTCCGTGTCTGTCCTCCTGGACATGGAGAAGGACGCCGTCAGGGGTGCCACCTCCAAGGATCAGGAGGACTTTGCCCGGCTCTCGGACTACCTTCCCCACCTCAAGAAGGTGGTTCCCAGCCTGAGGCCTGAGGATGTGCCATCAGAGATCGCGCCCCTGGCCATGACAGTAATCTGCCTGAAGAATACGACGAAGCCCGTGTCCATAGGGGCGGCGTCCGACGCGTGGGAAACCAAGTACATGATAAAGGCGGCGAGCCTGGTGGCGGGCGGGTCAGACCGGCTTAAGGCTCAGCCCATGGGGACCCTCTCCATATCCCCCATAAGCCCGCTGCATTTTCCCAAGGACATCACTGAGGCCATCATTGAGGGCGCCCTGTCGGGGGTGCCCATGACCATGCTGCCCTGCCCAGGCCGGGGCCTCACATCCCCGGTGACCCTGGCGGGAGGCCTCATGCAGCAGAACGTGGAGGAACTGGCCTACCTGGTCCTGGCCAAGCTCTTCAACCCCGAGTGCCCCCTGATATACGCCTGCCGCCTGTTCTCTGCAAACATGAGGACAGGACTGGTCGTGGGGAACGACCCTGACGTGGGGTACGCCGGGGCGTGCGCCTCTCAGCTGGCCGCCTTCTACGGCCTTCCCTCGGACGTGTACGGATTTGACACTGGCTCCCCCCGGCTCAACCTGCAGGCGGGCTGGGAGAGGGCGGTCAACGCCTTGTGGCCTGTGATGGCGGGTGCCACCTTCATCTCAGGCTTCGGGTCACTGAACGGCGGGCTCCTTGCCAGCATCGAGCAGCTCTACATTGACGACGAGATATTTGCCTTCCTAACCCACCGCCGGGAGGGCCTGGTAGTGAATGACACAACGCTGGGCGTGGACGTCATCGCCAGCGTCATGGAGGGAGGCAACTTCCTGGCACAGGAGCACACCCGGGACTTCATAAGGGCCGGCGAGCTCTGGATGCCCGGGCTGAGCTGCGGCATAGGCTTCGAGGAGTGGGCCGCCAAGGGCAGCCAGGACTTGGTACAAGGGGCGAGGCAGGCCATACGAGAAGTGATGTCGAAGCATGAAGTGCCGCCCTTGGATGACGGCCTCCAGCGAGAGCTGGATGAGTTGCTGCAGGCTGCGGGCCGGGAGAAGGGCTGCCGGTAACTAGAAGGGGCTACGCACATGATGCGCCAGTACATCCTGAAGAGGCTTCTGCTTTTCATACCGACGCTCCTTGGTCTGAGCGTGCTGGTGTTCCTCATCATCCACATGGTCCCGGGGGATCCCGTGGAGATTATGCTCTACCCCAAGGCCTCCCCCGAGGCCATTGAGAGACTGAGGGCCCAGCTGGGACTCGACCAGCCCGTCCTGGTCCAGTACTGGATGTGGCTTAGCCGTGCCGCCAGGTTTGATCTGGGCACCTCCGTGACAACACTGGAGCCTGTGATGACCCAGCTAGCCCGGCGGGTTCCCTCCACTGTGGAGCTGAGCCTCATGGGGATGATCCTGGGGGTGGCCTTGGGTCTCCCCCTGGGCGTGATCTCAGCTATCAACAAGGGCAGGCTCCCGGACTACCTCAGTTCCATAGTGGCCCTAACCGGGGTGTCCATGCCCGTGTTCTGGCTAGGACTGATGCTGATATGGGCCTTCTCCGTATCCCTGGGCTGGCTCCCCATATCAGGCCGTTCGGGCCTGGAATCGCAGTTCGTGCCCGCCAGCGGGTTCTTCTTGGCGGAATCCCTCCTCAGGGGCGAGTACGCCGCATTCTGGGATGCCCTGAGGCACATCATACTGCCGGCGGCGTGCATTGCCACCTGGCCGCTGGCCCTGGTCACCAGGGTCACCCGCTCCAGCATGCTGGAGGTGTTGAACGAGGATTACGTCCGCACCGCCCGGGCCAAAGGGCTGCCCTACCTGGCGGTGGTAATGAAGCATGCCCTGAGGAACGCGCTAATCCCTGTGGTCACCGTTACTGGCCTGGCCTTCGGCTCCCTCCTCTCCGGTGCCGTGCTCACGGAGACGGTGTTTGCCTGGCCAGGGGTGGGCTCCCTCATAGTCAGGGCCATCTACTCTAGGGACTACCCCATGATCCAGGGGGCGGTGTTCCTGGTGGCGTTCATGTTTGTCAGCGTGAACCTGATCGTCGACATCCTCTATGTGGCGATAGACCCTCGGATACGCTACGATTAGGAGGCAGGCATCTTTGAAAGCCCAGTCAGCGGGCGCTCTAGGGTGGTACCTGAGACGGTTTTCCCACCACAAGATGGCTCTCACAGGTGTGGTGATCATGGCCGCTCTTGTGGCCGTTTCCGTCCTGGCCCCCCTCATAGCGCCCCATGACCCCTACGAGCAGGACATAGATCACCGCCTGGAGCCAGGCTTCTGGGCTGGCAACTGGGAGTATCCCCTGGGGGTTGACAGGGTCGGGCGGTGCATTTTCAGCCGCATCGTCTATGGCGGGAGACTCACCCTCACCATGGGGATCATCTCCATCGGCCTCGCGGGTGCCCTCGGCACGGCCATAGGCGTGATGAGCGGTTTTTCCGGCGGTACGGTAGACCTGGTAACCATGCGGGTTGTGGACATAGTGCTGAACTTCCCCACCCTCATCCTGGCCCTGGCCATCAGCGCCGCCCTGGGCGCGGGCATAGACAAGGCCATGCTGGCTGTGGGGATAGCCTACACCCCGCTGGTGGCCAGGGTAGTCAGGGGCTCGGTACTGTCGGTGAAGGAGAGGACCTTCATCGACGCGGCCAGGGTGGCTGGCACATCCAACTCCAGGATCGTCCTGAGACACATACTCCCGAATATAGCGGGTCCCACCGTGGTCTACCTCTCCCTATGCCTGGCCGATGGGATACTCTACGCGGCCTCCCTGGGCTTCCTGGGACTTGGGGCTCAGCCCCCCCAGGCGGAGTGGGGGACCATGCTGGGGCAAGGCCGGGACTTCCTCCTCCTCGGCGTGTGGTGGATGGTGATGTTCCCGGGCCTTGCCATTCTTGTGACGGTACTCTGCCTGAACGCCATAGGTGATGGCCTCAGGGATGCCATCGATCCCACCACGGTGATGCAGTGAGCGGGAGGAAGACATGCAGCACAAGGACTTCCCGGACTTCCTGAAAGAGAACGGGCCCAACCTGGCCCTCATGCTAGCGGCCTTCACCGAGGCCACCGGCATCCTCGCCCAGATTGTGGACCGCTCGGGGTACCCCCGGGTTGGTGCCCGGGAGGAGAGGCACCCCCGTTTCTGCCAGGTCGTGCGGGCCAGCGGCCGCGCCAAGGAGAAGTGCGCGGGCTGCTACGCCCGGGCGGGCGACCAGGCGTTCCAGATCGCCCAGCCCTACATCTTCCGGTGCCACGCCGGCCTGATCCTCTGGGCTGCCGCCGTGGTCCACAGTGAGCAGCACGTGGCCACGGTAATATGCGGGCAGGTGCTCATGTGGGAACCGGAGGAGTTCTTCTGGACGGAGATCGCCCGCATGACCAGGGACCTGGATGTGAGCGTGCCTGACTTGGTGGAGGCAGCCATGAGCCTCCCGGTGATGTCCCCTCGCAAGGTCCAGGCTGCAGCGGACCTCCTGTTCCTGGTGACCAATAGCGTCATGACCAGCGGCCTCACAGTGATGGAACAGAAGCGCAAACTGGCTGAGCAGGAGGCTATGATGGGGGAATCCCCGGTGCCCGGCGAGTTCGGGGGGAGACCCTACAGGGACTGGGCCCCGGTGTACCTGGTTACCGAACGGGACCTCTTCAGGGCCATTGTCAAAGGAAACGAGGGGGATGCCCTGGCAACCCTGGGCAGCCTCTTCCGGGATATTGCCAGCCAGAACGCCAGCATCGAAGAGGTACGCAGGCGGGCGTTAGAGGTCCTCCTGCTCCTGTCCCGGGCCGCCCAGGATTTCGGCGTCGCCGTGGACTCCCCGGCAATATGCAGGGCGTCCCAGGGGATCATGGGCTCACCCGACCCGGACGAGGTGGCAGGCCAGGCCGAGCGGGCCTCGTCAGCCCTGGTCATCGACATGCTGGCCAGCCGTGGAGTGGCAGGGGACCCGGTGCAGCGGGCCATCTGGTACATCCGGCAAAACTTCAGCAAGGCCCTGGAGCTGGAGGATATCGCAACCTTCGTTCACCTTAGCCCCGGGCATCTTTGCCACCTGTTCAAGGCCAAGACGGGCTGCACCATCCTCGAGTACACCGCCGGGGTGCGGATGGAGAGGAGCAAGCAGCTCCTGGAATCCAGCAGCCTCTCAGTGGCGGAGATAGGGGCCAGCGTCGGATACAGGGAGCCCGGCTACTTCAGCAGGACCTTCAAGAGGAACGTTGGGATGAACCCCAGCGCCTACCGGCGGAGGTTCTTGGGCTCGCTCCCGGCTGAGGGTGCGCTGTCATGAGGGAGAAACGGGTTCTCAAGGACCTCTACGAGTGTGTCGTCAGGGGCAACGCCTCCCTGGCCAAGGTCCTGACAGAACAGGCGCTGATGGCGGGGGCCGACCCCCTCGAGGTCATAGACAAGGCGCTCATGGCAGCCCTGAACCGTGTAAACGGCATGTTCCGGGACGGGCGCTGCGTGATACCCGATGTTCTCCTGTCGTCCAGGGCGGTTCACGCCTCCCTGCACCTTCTGGAGACCCATAACAAAGCGCCCAGGCAGCCAAGCATAGGAACGGTGGTTATCGGAACCGTCGCGAGCGACCTTCACGACATCGGGAAGAAGATAGTGGTGATGATGCTGGAGACCGAGAACATGGAGGTCATTGACCTTGGGATCGACGTTCCCTCTGAGGACTTCCTGGCGGCTGTCCGGCGGTATTCCCCGGACATCCTGGCCATGTCGGCGCTCCTCACCACAACGCTGCCCTCCATCCAGAAGACCGTGGAGAGCCTTAAACGCGAGGGGCTCAGGGACTCCGTCCTGGTGGCCGTGGGGGGGCGCCCAGTGAGTGAGGCCTTTGCCTCCGGGGTCGGGGCAGACATCTATGCATACGACGCCGTCCAGGCCGCCAGGGCTTGCAGGGAGAGGCTCCTAAGACCAGGGGTCTTTCCAAGTGGGGAGTGAGGTTATGGGACTTCTTGAGGTTCAGGGACTACAGGCATACTTCTATACACCTGAGGGTGTGGTGCCTGCCGTTGATGACGTTTCCTTCAGCGTTGGGCGGGGTGAGACCGTGGGCATGGTGGGGGAGTCAGGATGCGGCAAGAGCGTGACCTCCCTCTGCATCATGCGCCTGCTCCCACACCCCGGGCGGATCATCGCCGGCAGCATGACCCTGGAGGGTGAGGACCTGCTCTCAAAGAGCGAGAAGGCGATGCAGCGGATCCGGGGCAGCCGGGTTTCCATGGTGTTCCAGGAGCCCATGACATCGCTGAACCCTGTCATGACCGTGGGGAGCCAGATCATGGAGGTTCTCCGGCTCCATACCCGCATTGACCGGAAGAACGGGCTTAAGCAGTGTGAGGAGCTCCTGGACATGGTGGGCATATCCGCCCCCCGGCAGCGGCTGGGGGAGTACCCGCACCAGCTCTCCGGGGGAATGCGCCAGAGGGTGATGATCGCCATGGCACTGGCCTGCAAGCCCCGGCTTCTCATCGCCGATGAGCCCACCACGGCGCTGGACGTGACCATACAGGCGCAGATCCTGGAACTCATGAAGCGCCTCAAGGAAGAGCTGGGCATGGCGTTGCTTCTCATAACCCATGACCTCGGCATTGTGGCGGAGATGGCTGAGAGGGTTGCTGTTATGTACGCAGGCAAGGTGGTGGAGTCCGCCCCTGTGGGTCCGGTTTTCCGGGAGCCGGCCCATCCCTACACCCAAGGACTCCTGGCTTCGCTGCCCAAGATCGGTGCCCGCCAGGATCGCCTCCCCTCCATACCCGGAGGGGTGCCTAACCCCCTGGAGTTCCCACTGGGCTGCCGCTTTCATCCCCGGTGTGTGAAAGTCATGGAGAGGTGCAGGGCTGATGAACCCCCTGTCACAACCCTGGGCGAGGACCGGGTCGTCCGCTGCTGGCTGTATGCCTGATATACGGGAGGTAGGAGCATTGGCTGACCCCATACTGAGCATCGAAGGCCTGGTCAAGTACTTTCCCATCAAGAGCGGGGTGTTCTCCCGGGTTGTAGGCCACGTGAAGGCCGTGGACGGCGTGAGCTTCTCCGTGGCAAGGGGAGAGACATTCGGGCTGGTGGGGGAGTCCGGGTGCGGCAAGACCACCCTGGGGCGGCTTGTGCTCAGGCTCCTTAGGCCCACGGCAGGGGAGATCCGGTTCGAGGGTCGTGACATTGTTGGCCTCCGTGGCCAGGACCTTCACGAGCTCAGGAGGGATCTCCAGCTGGTGTTCCAGGACCCCTACGCCTCGCTGAACCCACGCCTTACTATAGGTGAGAGTGTCTCCGAACCCTTGACCGCCCACGGGATTGGATCCAGGGCCGCCCGGAAGAAGCGGGTGCTGGATCTCTTTGAGGTTGTCGGGCTCAGCGCCAACCTGTATGACCGTTATCCCCACCAGCTCTCCGGGGGCCAGCGCCAGCGGGTGGGCATAGCCAGGGCTCTGGCCCTGGAGCCCAAGCTGGTGGTGTGCGACGAGCCTGTGTCTGCCCTGGATGTGTCCATAAGGAGCCAGGTCATAAACCTCCTCTCCGAGCTCCAGGAGGATATGGGATTAACCTATGTGTTCATATCCCATGACCTCTCCGTCATAGAGCATGTTTCCTCCAGGATAGGTGTAATGTACCTGGGCAAGGTGGTTGAGGTGGCCTCCAAGACGGAGCTGTTTACAAAGGCCCTCCACCCCTACACTGAGGCCCTGCTCTCCGCCATACCCGTGGCGGATCCCGGCGTGGAGGTGAAAAGAAGGGTCCTGGAGGGGGATGTGGGGAACCCGGCCAACCCTCCCCCGGGCTGCCGTTTCCACTCACGGTGCTGGCTTTGCATGGATATATGCCGGGTTGAGGAGCCGGGGGTCACCCAGGTCTCGTGTTCCCACTGGGTGGCATGTCACGCCCGGGCTGGCATGGGAGGTCAATAAGCGGGCTAGCCCAGGGTGCCTGCCTCCGCCACACGAACCTCTCCGGGAAAAGAGGCCTCATCACAAAGCCCCGCAGTCACTTGTGCCTGCCTCAGCCATTACCCCTAGTGGGAGGATCTCCATGGATTCCCGGTGAATTCCTGCAGGGTATAAGTGGCTGGAATTCCCGGAAAACAGGCCTACCGGTGAAAGCTCAAGGCCCAGGGTCTCTTTCACGACAGCAAGAAGGGGGTCAGGATTGTGACTCAGGACATTTCCCGGCTCAATCTGGCCGAGGCAGCCTCACTGGTGGCCAGGGGAGAGGTATCTCCTGTCCAGCTGGTGGATGCTGCCCTAGAGCGAATCCAGGAGCACCAGGAGCGGCTCAATGCCTTCATAACGGTGTTCCCTGAGGAGGCAAGGCAGCAGGCCAGGGAGCTCCAAGAGGAACTTCTCAAGGGGTCCCGGGGGCCACTGCACGGCATACCTGTGGCCCTGAAGGACCTCTACTACACCAGGGAGGGACCCACCACCGCTGGCTCAAAGATCCTGGCGGATTTCAGGCCAGGGTATGACTCTACTGTGGCGGAGAGGCTGAGGCGGTCCGGGGCGATAATCACCGGCAAGACCAATACCCACGAGTTCGCCTTTGGTCCCACAACGGAGAACTCCTACTTCGGTCCCACCCGGAACCCCTGGGACCCTTCGAGGATCTCAGGCGGGTCCAGTGGAGGGTCAGCCGTGGCCGTGGCCACAGGAATGAGCTATATGGCCATGGGCACCGATACCGGGGGGTCCGTGCGCATCCCGGCGAGTCTCTGCGGTGTTGTGGGTTTCAAGCCAACCCTGGGCAGGGTGAGCCTCTCCGGGGTGATCCCCCTCAGTTGCAGCTTCGATCACGCAGGGCCCCTGGCCAGGAGTGTCAGGGATACGGCGCTGGCCATGGATGCCATTGCCGGCCTTGATCCCCGGGACCCCCGGACTTGGGGGGAGCAACTGGCCTTTGAGGAGGCGCTGGCGCCTGCGGGGGACATGCCTCTCGCTGGCCTCACCGTGGGAGTCCCGGCCAACTTCTACTTCGACAAGGTGGAGCCGGAGATAGAGACACTGGTGAGGGCCGCCATCGAGGCCCTGGGGGATCTTGGCGCCAGGCTCAGGGAGGTCACCATCCCCGGGCTGGACGATGTACCAAGGATCACCAGCACCCTGATGTATGCTGAGGCTGCCCACTATCACAGGGAGAACCTGGCAGTAAGGCCAGGCGACTACGAACCTGACGTCCTGGGCCGCCTGGAGGCGGGCCTGCGGGTCACTGCGGTGGAGTACATCGAGGCCCTCAGGGAAATGGAGAGGGTCGGGGCCTCCTTTGGCGAGGCCATGAATGAGGTAAGCGTGCTTGCCATGCCCACCCTCCCTGTGCCTGCCTACCCCATTGGCTCAAGGACCATCCAGGTGAGGGGGCTGGAGGAACCCGCCAGGGAGATGCTGGTGAGGCATACCCGCCTGGGTAACCTTACAGGCGGGCCTGCCCTGAGCGTTCCCTGTGGCTTCACAGGGGAGGGTCTCCCCGCTGGGCTCCAGGTGATGGGGAGGAGAGGGGATGATCTCACCGTGCTCCGGGTTGGCCATTTTTACGAGGAGGCAAGGTCACTCGATCGCGTTATGGCGGGATGAGGCTGGGCGGTAGCGGCAGGAGACTGGTGATTCATCTTCGGCAGGTGCGGGAATTGGGCGAAGGCGCCTGCCAAGCCCTTCACCCTGCGGGGCGTCTCCCCTTCGCGCCAGAGGTTATTGGACCTTTGTCGATGAAGGCTTTGCTTGCACTAAGATGGAAAGACCGTCAGTCTTTGGGGAAAATGACCATATGGCTCACGTTGACCTTAACGTGTACTCTGGTGCCGGCGGGAGTCAGCTCTTCAGATGGTTTGACGGCATGTAAGGCCCTGCCGTCGGCAAACTGCAACCGGTACAGCACCGACGCCCCGAGGAAACGCGACTCGGTGATAACAGCCTGACCTGTAGCATCGGGGGCGAAATCGACATCGTCAGGCCTGACCATCAGTTCTACCTTTGTCCCTAACTCCCGGACATCGTCAAGCGGGAAAGAGCCGAAGGGGGAATGAACCGTTTTGCCCTCGACGGTGCCGTCAATGAAATCGGCCTTACCTACAAAATCGGCGACAAATCTGCTGCGAGGCCAGTGATATATTTCCGACGGGCTGCCCAGTTGCTCCAGCGTGCCGCTCCGCAGTACGCCGACCCTGTCGGAAAGGGAGAAGGCTTCCTCCTGGTCATGGGTAACCAGAATTGTGGTTGCGCCCTGCTCTTTAAGGATGCCCTTCGTTTCCCTGCGCAGTTCTTCCCTGAGGTCGGCATCAAGGTTGGAAAAAGGCTCGTCAAGCAGAATAACGCGGGGGCGCGGAGCCAAAGAGCGGGCTAGCGCCACCCTTTGCCGCTGACCGCCGGAAAGCTCGTGCGGGTACCTCGCGGCAAGATCTGCCAGCCCTGTCAGCGCGAGTAGTTCTTTCACTCTGTCCCTGGCCTTTCCCCGCCCGTACCCTTTCAGTCCGAAGACCACGTTTTGTGCCACAGACATATGGGGAAACAGGGCATAATCCTGAAAGACAATGCCAATGCCTCTTTTTTCAGGTGGAATCCAGGTGTCGAGCGAAGCCGCCACTTCTCCATCGATGATAATAGTGCCTTCGTCAGGACGCTCCAGGCCTGCAATCAACCGCAAAGTGGTTGTCTTCCCACAGCCTGACGGGCCGAGCAAAGAAAAAAACTCTCCTTTGCCTATGCCGACTGCCAGGTGGGAAACTGCTTTGGTGGTCGCATAAAACTTCGAGACATTGTCCAGAAGGACATAAGCAGGCCTGTCTTTCAGCTGACATGCTCCAGATGAGTTTGGCGTCAATGACATTGTTGCCACCTCACTTAGTAACTGCGGGAGGCTGCCCGCATTAAGAAGACTACCGGTATCAGTCCGGTCAGCACGATGGCCAGTGCTGGCAGTGACGCGCCGCCCCAGGCGGATTCGGCGGCCATCTGCCAGACCCACACGGCCAGTGTATCATAGCCAAAGGGACGTAGCATCAACGTTATCGGCAGCTCCTTCATGACATCGACAAAAATAAGGATCGCTCCAGCCAGCATACCGGGTGCCACCAGCGGCAGGTGGATGTGCCGGAGCAGGCGCCACGGGCCTGCTCCAAGGATACGAGCCGCCGCCGTAACATTTGGCGTAATCTTCTCCAGGCTGGCATCGACACTACTAAAGCCAATAGACATGAAGCGGACAACGTATGCGTAAACCAGGCCAATCACAGACCCGGTCAACAAAAGCCCCACACCGGTTCCCCGCCACGCCTGCAGGAGATTATTCAGTGCGTGGTCAAAGGCGGACAGGGGACCGATAATGCCAACTGCAATGACCGCCCCCGGCATGGCGTAGCCGCTGGTCGCCAGCCTGGCGAGGATAAAGGCGGCTTTATTCCCGCTTGTCCGGACACCGCTGGCTAGCAGCAGTGCTGTGATTGAGGCAAAAAGCGCCGCAAGCAAGGACAGGAGGATGCTGTTCTGGGCAAGCCGCGCATAGACTTCCAGTGCCCCGGCGGGCTGACTGAGCAGTTCCTTCAGCGCCCATGAAAGCAGCTGCGCCACCGGCAAAGCAAAGGCTATCCCCACTACCAGCAGGCAGGCAGCCGACGCCAGGTAACCGCGCCAGCCCCGCAGCCCGGATAACGCAATCCCGGGCGCCTTGCCGCCCACCTGGAAGTAACGGCTGCGACCGCGCAGAGCGTACTCCAGCAGGAGAATGGCCAAAGCCACCACCGCCAGGAGTCCGGCCAGTTCAGAAGCGGCGCGCAGGTTCATCATCCCGTACCAGACACGGATTACGCCGTCAGACAAGGTTGGAAAATTAAGAAAACGGACTGTGGCAAAATCAGCGAGCGCTTCCATGACAGCCAGCGCCAGGCCGGCGGCGATGGAAGGCCTGGCCAGCGGCAGGATAACCCTGAAAAAGATAGCTGTCGGGCCGTATCCCATTACTCGGGCGGCTTCCAGCAACACGCCGCTCTGTTCCCGGAAAGCGGCTCTGGCTAACAGGTAAACATAAGGGTATAAGACCAGGGTCATTACCAGGATGGCGCCTGCTCCCGACCGGATTTCTGGAAGCCAGGCAATACCGGGAAAGTGCAGGCGCAGGAAGCTCTGAACCGGCCCGGCAAAATCAAGAGTGGCCATATAAACAAAGGCCTGCACGTAGGTAGGCATGGCCATGGGCAGCACCAACAGCCATTCCAGCATGCCATGGCCCGGAAAACGGTAAGCCGACACCAGCCAGGCAAGGCTGACGCCCAGCAGCAGCGTGCCAGCACCTACGCCCACCAGCAGCATCAGCGTGTTGCGGCTCATCTCCGGCAACAGCGTCCGTCCCAGGTGAAGCCAGACTTCCCTGGTGGGTGTTAAGAGAGCAGAACTGACCACCAGCACCGGCAGCCCCACCAGCAGCGCGAGGGAAAGCGGCAGCACGGGCAGGCTGCGCCAGCTCCACCCGTGCCTGACTAACCCAGGGAAACGTTTTGTCTTGAGTGTATTGAGCGGTCTCACCTATATCCGGCCTCATCTAGCAGTTTGATAGCTTCCACCTGCAGGCGTCCGTACTCCGATTTGTCGATTGGATCGGTGATAAAGGTACCAAACCCGGCGATGATAGGATGCGGCTCCACATTGGGATTGGCAGGAAACTCATGGTTGGAGTCGGCAAACAATTTCTGGCCGCCCGGGCTGCTCAGCCACTCCAGCAGCTTAACGGCGCTGTCACGGTTTGTCGCGTGGGTGGTAACGCCGGCGCCGCTGATGTTGGCGTGAGCACCCCGCCCGCCATCACCCTGGTTGGCCCAGAAGACACGGACAGGGAAGCCGGGGTTGGCATCCAGCAGCCTTCCCAGGTAGTAATGATTGGCGATGGCGACATCAGCGCCGCCGGCAGCCAGTGTCTCCAGGATCCGCGTATCGCTGTCAATCAGCGTGGGTGAGTTGGCTACCCAGCCGCGCACGATTTCACCGGTCTGCTCCCGGCCATGTATTGCTATCAGGTTGGCGACCAGCGACTGGGTATAGGAGTGAGTGGCCGGCCGCATCGCCAGGCGCCCGCGCCATTTGGGGTCGGCCAATGCCTCATAGGTGGATAATTCTTCCGGGCTGACCCGGTCAGGATGATACATAATGGTGCGGACGCGCTTGGTCAGGCCAAACCAGCGGTTTTCCGTGTCCCGCAGATTTTCCGGGATGTTGGCGGCAAGCACCTCGCTCACCACCGGCGAGAGCAAGCCGTCCTGGGCGGCCAGCCAGAGGTTGCCGGCATCCACGGCTATGTAGACATCGGCAGGCGTATACTTATCCTCGGCCTTAATTCGCTCGCGCAAGACGGCATCGCTTCCCGTAGTAAAGCGGACGGCAATGCCAGTTTCCCTGGTAAATTCAGCGAAAGCTTCCTCCACCCCGTAATGACGGGCGGTGTAAACGTTAACTACACTGTTTACCGGTGCGGTTTTTTGTGCCTGCCGCGATTCGGCAATAATCATGCCCAGGATAAAAGACAGCAAAACAAGACCACTGATGATCAAGAACCCGGTTTTCTTAGACATTTTCCTGCCTCCCATTCAGTACTTGTTCTACCTGCAAGGAATGCTAGCCAACATTGATATTGAAAGTCATTCTCATATGGCATTCTAGCATTATCACATTTCACTGGCAAGCCACCTATAGCCGGATCTATCCTCAATATCACTGCAATTCCTATTGTTTTCTCGAGTTTTGGCCTCTTATCTTCATATTTCTAAACTGTTGTTTATAGGGACGGCGATAATGATTCCGCCTGCCCTGGGGTACCTGCCAGCAAGAAACGCAACCGGGGCTGGGGAAGCATGTGTTCATAAACAGTGATCCCCTGATGTGGCAGCGGATCTACCAGCGATGTTTAGGTGGCAAAGGCAGGCTTAAACTGGTGCCCGTAACTCAGGCGTTCTGCTTCTACCACTGCCCGCAGCGCCACAGCGCAAGTCGTGAAGTCCCTGGAGATTTGCCTTCCCCTCCTTCAGCCTCTACCTGACGGGAGGGGAGTGGAGGCCAGGTCGCCGCTATCTACATGGGCGCGGCCCAGCTCACGGCCGTGCTGGCCGGGCCAGGCCTGGGGGCCTGGTGTCGGCCTCGGCGCCAGTGCTGCTGTGGCCTGTGGAGGTCAAGGCCCAGGCAGGCTCAGGCCTTCCTGGGAGGGTGGGTAGTCACACTGAGCACGAATCCAGGGCCCTGGAGGCCCTGGGTGACACGCGCCAGGCCAAGCCGAGGCCAGCTGCCCAGCAGCCCTGCCCGGTGGACCAGCAGCCTCCCCGTCCTTCTCCAGTAACTTTCGGACAATGCGATAGGGGGGCGCCAAATCGACCCCCCGGTTTCCCTCCTGTTCTCAGAACATCCCCAGGTAGGCCTTCTTCACCGTCTCCGACTCGAGGATCTCCCGGCTGGCGCCGCTAGCCAGGAGTTCACCGCTCTGGATCACGTAGGCCCTGTGGGAGATCTCCAGGGCCTCCACGACATTCTGCTCGACCAGGAGAATGGTGGTGCCGAACTGCCCGTTGATCTCGGCAATACTGGTGAGGATCCTCTCAACCAGAGCGGGAGCGATGCCAAGGGAGGGCTCGTCAAGCATCCGGAGCCTCGGCCTCAGCATGAGGCCGCGGCCGATCGCCACCATCTGCTGCTCGCCACCGCTCATGGTTCCGGCCCTCTGCTGGCTCCGTTCCTTCAGTACCGGGAAGAGCTCGTACACCATCTCCAGGCCCGAAGCCACATCCCCCCGGTCCCCCAAGGCGTGGGCGCCCAGGAGGAGGTTATCCTTGACACTGAGCCTGCTGAACAGTCTCCTGCCCTCGGGTACGTGGGCTATCCCCAGCGCGGTTATATCGTGGGGCTCCATCCTGTCCAGGCGAACCCCCTGGAACTCCAGTGTGCCCGAGACAGGCTTGAGGAGCCCGGACACCGTCCGGAGGATGGTGCTCTTCCCAGCGCCGTTGGCTCCCACGATGCACACGATCTCCCCCTGGCGCACCTCGAAGGAAATGCCATGTATCGCCATCATGTCCCCGTATCCTACCGTGATGTCACACGCTCTTAGCACGGTACTTCGCCCCCAGATAAGCAGTGAGAACCTCCTGGTTCCTGGATACCTCCTGCGGGGTCCCCTCGGCGATCTTGTTGCCATAGTTAAGTACAACGATGCGGTCGGAGATGGGCATGATCACGTCCATGACGTGCTCGATGAGGAACACCGTGACTCCGGAATCCCTGATGCGTTCTATGAGTCTCACAGCTTCCTTTCGCTCTGAGGGATTTAGCCCGGCCATGGCCTCATCCAGCATCAGCAGCTTGGGCGATGTGGCAAGGGCCCTGGCCACCTCCAGCCTCTTCTTGTCGGCTATGGTGAGCTCGTTGACCTGCTGGGCCCTCTTCTCGTGCAAAGCGCAGAACTCCAGCACCTCCTGGGCCTTCTCCTGGGCCTGCCCCGAGTTGCTGGTGTTTTTGAAGGCCCCCACCATCACGTTCTCCAGGACGGTCATTCCCAAAAAGCTCCTGACGATCTGGAAGGTCCTCGCCAGGCCCTGGCGGCAGATGTAGTTGGAGGGTTTGCCGGTGATCTCCTTCCCCATGAAGAACACCTTGCCAAAGGTGGGAGGGTAAAAGCCCGAGAGGCAGTTGAACAGGGTGGTCTTGCCCGCGCCGTTGGGGCCGATGAGGCCCACAGTCTCACCCTCGTCAACATGCATGTCCACGTCCCTGACCGCCACCAAGCCGCTGAATCTCTTAGTGACCTTCTCGGCCTCAAGCAGCCTCAACCCGGCCACCTCCCGCTGCCAGCCTGCGGCTGAGCCTGCTTAATAGCCCCAGGATGCCCTTGGGCTCGAACATGACGATGATCACGATAAGTGCAGCGTAAACCATGAGGTCCACGCCGCCACCCCCCCCGCCCAGCTGGGACCGGGTGAACTCGGAAAGGGGGATAATGACCAGGGCCCCGAGGAAGGGGCCCCAGAGGGTGCCAACACCTCCCAGAACCGCGACGAGCATGAACATGATGGAAAGGTCCATCTTGAGGGTGTTAAAGGGGTCCACCACCAGGACGTAGTTGGCGTAGAAGGCTCCCACCATCGCGGTAATCCAGGCGGAGATCCCGGCGGCTATCATCTTGTAGCGCCTCACAGGGATTCCCAGGCTCTGGGCGGCATCCTGGTCGGCCTTGATGGCCCTCCAGTAGTACCCCATGCGGGTCTTCTCCAGGGAGGCCGTGACTATGAAGGCGAAGGCCATTATTCCCAGGGCAATGTAGTAGTAGGGTTCCTTCGTCCGGTGGAACTGGAGCCACCACACGCTGTCATGGACGATGGGGATGTAGCGCCCCACGGCTCGCCCCGTGAGTCCCCAGTTCAGGGCTATGAGCTGCCCTATCTCCCCAATGCCCAGGGTGGCGATGGCAAAGTAGCGGCCAACCAAGCCAAATGTGGGGTAGCCCAGGGCCATGGACAGGAGCACCGCCAGGAAGCAGCCCAGCAGCATCCCTATCCACGGGCCTATATTATAGTCGATCATGAGTATTGCCGCGGTGTAGGCGCCCGTCCCGAAGAAGACGGCCTGGCCTAGGTTAGTCTGCCCTGTGTACCCCCCCAGGATGTTCCACGCCTGGGCGACGCTGGCGAAGACAAAGGTTCTGATGGGCACGTGGATGTAGAAGGGTTTGTCCGTTAACAGGGGATACACCAGCAGCCCCACGACAAGGAGGCTCAACGGCAAGTGCCGCTTCAGGCCCGGCCTCTTCAGTGTCGCCATCATGCGTAGCGCCTTCAGCGTTGCCCCCCCCTCTCCATCAGTAGGTGCCGAAAAAGCCTTGTGGCCTTACCAGGAGGACTATGACGAATACCAGGTAGACCACGGCGGCCTTGAAGGCGGGCAGTATGTACACGCCCGCGAGGTTCTCGATGAGGCCGATGGCTATCCCCCCCAGGAGGGCCCCGGTCAGGGACCCGAATCCGCCGATGGTCACGGCCACGAAGGAGAACAGCACAAACCTGGTTCCCACGTCAGGGAAGATGGGGAAGAAGGAGGCAACCATTGTGCCGGCCACACCCACCACGGCAAGGCCGATGCCCCATCCAAGGGTGAACACCTTGTCCGTGTTGATCCCCATGAGCTTGGCGGCCTGTTTGTCTTCGCTCACCGCTTGGATGATCCGTCCAAGGCTGGTGCGGTTGACCAGGTAGTAGAGGGCGCCGAAGGCCAGGAGACAGACGAGGCTGCTCACCAGCTGGGGCATCCCTATGTATGCCCCCAGCAACTCTACCCTCCCGCTGAGCCCTGTGTCATAGACAGTGCGGAAGTCCGCCCTCCACATGAAGAGCGCCAGGTTTACCAGGAACACAGAGACCCCAAAGGTGAGAACCGCCTGCATCAGGAAGGGGGCATCCAGCATCCTCCTGATGAGGCCACGGTAAAGACCCATGCCTACAAGGAACATGAGGCTGGCAGTCAAGGGCACTGCCGCGAGAGGCTTAAGCCCAGAATAGGTGTTGATCCAGAAGGCGCTGTACATGGAGAGCATCAGCAGCGCGCCATGGGCGAAGTTAATAAGACCCATAACACCGTATATAAAACTCAGGCCCGCTGCTACCAGGGCGTAGATGAAACCCATGAGAACGCCGCTGACAATGGCCTGTATAAGATCCATTGTGTGTCCCCCTCGCCGCCCCATTTTTTTAAAGGGATAAAGGTGGCGGGCAGGTCTCCCGAGCGGGGGGAAGACCCGCCCGCGCCAGCCCCTAGAACCTCTACGGCGGGAAGCCCAGCTACGCCTCTCTTTGGCCTAGTGAGGCTCAGCCCGCCGTGCTCGATGCCTGGGTCTCACGAAGCCCAAGGGCCAAGGGGCGGGGCTACTTCCATGCCGGCATCGGGTAGATCACTTCTGTGGTGGCCACACCGAAGGGCCATATGGGTCTGTACTTGCCTCCCTGGAGCTGGAGCAAGACTGCATCCACCAGGGTGTTCTGGCCGGTCTCGTCGAACTTCACTCCCCTCCAGGGCATGATCAGGTTGTCCGGGGAGATGTTGGTCTCCCGGAGCGCTTGGCGGATCTTCTCAGGCTCGGTGCTTCCCGCCCTGTTGATGGCCTCGCACAACACCCAGAAGCCCGTGAAGGATCTGGCGGTTACACCGTCG
>JBFMCS010000062.1:0-12070 GCA_040754315.1 Bacillota bacterium | reverse complement strand
CCGTGCCTCTCCACGAACATGTCATTGATGGGCTTGACAAGGGGTATTGACTCGACGAATTCCGGGCTGAACACTGAACGGGTTATGGTACCCTCAGCCTTCAGGCCCATCGCCTGGACGAAGGTGGGGTCTTCATGACCGGCGTCCTGCGCTATGACGAACTTGGGATTGAACTTGAGTTCCTCCAGGGTCTGTACCATGAGGATGGCATCGGGCGCGTAGGACGTGGGCATCAACACATCCGGGTTGAGGGACTTGACCCTCTGGACCTCGCTGGTGAGACTTGCTGCCTTCTGGCTGTAGCGCATCCTGTCCAGGACCTCGTAACCCCTGTCCCCGGCCAGGCCTGTCTGGATGTTGGCGCTGTCCTCGCCGAAGAGGGTATCCTCGTGCAAGAGCACTATTGTCTTGATCTCCTCACCGGTCTTTTCCTGGAACTCCTCAAGGAAGTCGAACATGGCCAGCGAGAAGTGTACGTCGTGAGGGCTCGTGCGGAAGAACCACTGGAAACCGCGGTCCGTGAGCATGGGGGAGGAGGACTCTCCGCTAAGGTAGGGAATGCCCAGCCTCTCGCAGACCGTGCTTGCCGTGGCGCTAACGGCGCTGTGGTAGGCGCCGACCACGGCCACAACACCCTCCTGGGTAATGAGCCTTTCAGTCTCGGCGGCACCGATCTCCGGGTCTCCCTGGTGGTCAGCGAAGATGGGAACTACCTTGGCCCCGCCAAGGTTGGGCAGACCCTCGGTACGGGCAAGGAGCATGTCAAGGTCGTGGTTAGTGTTCACTATGTCGGCGGCCAGCTCAATGACGGCCTTCATGTCATTGCCCACCATGGCAACGGCCCCCGTGAGCGGGTATACCACACCGATCTTGATCTCACTGGGGAACTCCTCGGCGGGTTCTTCCTCCTCACTGGGTTCGGGCTCCGGGGCGGGTGTCGCGGTCCCGCAGGCGCTTGCGATTAGCATCACCCCCACCAGCAACAGGGCCAACGCGCTGGATCTCATCTTGTGTAACCCCCCCTTAGTTGATTCCCACTTTGATGAGCGTCGCATCTAGTACCCTGGCTCAGGAATGCCTTTCGGCCACCGGTAGATCTGCATCCAGTGCCCACTGGCATTAGCTGTAAAGTGGAATCCCCCCTTTCCAGAAAACGCGAGGTGATCCCGGCTTTTCATATAGGGCTCCCTGGACTGGTCAGGGGCTCCCTGGGCTCGGAGTTCGCCGGAAGGCTTTAAGGAGTTTTTCTGTATGCGGCAGGTTTTTCCTGCGATAGTTCCGAAAAGAGTGATTAACATTTAGATTCACACTGCTTGATCTAGGAATTGGAAGACCCACTTGCCTTGTTTTTCCTTAGAGGAATGGTGCGGCACCCCGGAGGATGGTGGGATGGATTGAACCCTCCAGCGGGTGGCTGCTATCGCCCCCGGGGAGCCCTCGCCGGCTCCCTTGAGGCTGCCTGCCGCTGCGCCGGAGTCATCACAGGAAGGGATATCCAGGGGACCAGGGCCATCCCCGACCAAGAGGTACTGGCGTGGCTTCCCAAAGACCCCCGAGATGCCCGGGAGGCCACTGAAACACTTCTGGAGCACGCCAAGCCCAACGCCACCATATTCATAGAGAGGCCCTGCAGAACAAGGCACGCCATTACTCTAGCGCCTTTGGCAAGCCCCCGGATCGGGTGGCCCCATCTTACGGGCGCTCTCCTTTTTCCTCCATGCGGAACGCCCCTGGAAGGGAATTTCCGGCAATTGACGAAAGCCTGAAATTGCACTGCCACCCTTTCATCCCTCCGCACGCACCAAGCAATGCCGCCTCCATGTCCTTGGACACCAGTCCAGTGCCGGTTGCCCGGCCAGACTAGCGGGACCCTACGTCCCCTATACTCTTTTTGGCAAAGGGGGTGAGATGTCATGGGCGGGTTCGTGGGACTCATACTCTTCATGATGGCGGTCACACTGCTGCCTGTGGTCACGGCCTGGATTATGCTGCGAAAGCTATGAAAGGGAGGTGGAGGGATTGGTTCTTGGGATCATCATCATCTACCTGCTGGTGGTGCTCTACATAGGCTACTGGGGCATGAAGCAAACCAGGGACGTGGAAGACTACATCGTCGGCGGGCACAGGCTGGGAATTCTTCCTTCAACAGGCACTTATCTGGCCACCTACCTGAGCGCCGTATCCATGCTGGCGGGGATTGGTGTGGTCTACAACATAGGGGTGGCGGGGGCTTGGTTTCCCATCTTCTACGCCAGCGGCGCCCTGTTCGGCCCCATTGTGGCCGCTCGCTACAGACGGGTTACCTTCAACACCCCGCCGCAGTTCTACGCCATCCGCTATGACTCCAGGAGTCTGCAGGTCCTGGCCGGAATCATCACCATCATCGCCGTGATCTTCTCCCTTGTGGTGCAGTTCAGTGCCATCGGTATCGTGTGGAGCCTCGCCACGGGAGGCGCCTTCATCCATGGGCTCCTCATCGGTTCCCTGGTGTGCCTGGCCTATACCCTCATGGGCGGCTACATGGCTGTAGTATGGACAGACGTCTTCCAGGCCGTCGTTTTCGTGGCGGTTACCCTCATCGGCGGCTTCTGGGTGCTCTCCAAGGTAGGCTGGATATCGGGCATGTACGCCGGTCTCTCCCAGGTGACGGCACCCCCGGTGGCGGGCGGGGTGCCACCTGTGCCCGGGACACTGGTGAGCGCCCTGGGTCCCTACGTGCCCCTGGCCATCTTCTTCATGATGCTGCCGTGGCTGGGCGGCGTGGCCACCCACCCCCAGTACCTCGTGAGGATGCAGTCGGCCAAGGACATAAAGACGGCCCTCCAGAAGTATGCCTACTCCTGGGTGGCCCTGTGCCTGATCTACTTCCTGTTCACCTCCATTGGCCTGGGAGGGCGGATCCTCGTGCCCACCATGCCGGAGGGGATGACAGGAGACTGGATCTACCCCCACCTATTCATGACCTACATGCCGCCGGTCTTCACGGGGCTGCTCTTTGGGGGCCTCTTGGCTGCGGCCATGTCCACCATTGACAGCCAGATGGTGCTGGTCGCCGGCTGCGCCACCATCGACATCGTGAAGAACTTCTGGCCGGGCACCCCCGAGCGCTCGCTCCTCTGGATAAGCCGCATCATGGTGTCAGTCGTCTGGGCCCTGGCCTTCGTCTTCACCACCTACAAGCACCCGATGCTCATCGCCGTGGCGGGACTCAGCTGGGGCCTCCTGGCCATCGGTTTCTTCGCGCCAACCCTGATAGGCCTGTACTGGAAGAGGGTGAACGCCACATCCGTCTGGGTATCCATCACCAGCGGCCTGGCGGTGTTCCTGTTCTGGCAGTTCCGGTTCGGGACCAGCGTGATAGGCATACCCCCTGTGGCAACCGGGGTGTTCACAGGCATAGTCGCGCTGGTCGTGGCCACTCTGGCCACGAGGCCGGCGCCGGAGAACCTGTGGGGGCCCTTCTTCCCTGACAGGTAGATTGCCAAAGATCGGGGGCTTCCGGGGGGGCCCTTCATGGCCTTGAGGGGCCTTCCCCATCCCCACAGGAAGGGGAAGTGCCATGCTTCTAATCAAGGGTGGTCCCATGCTGGACACCAGGGCAGGGCAGGTAATAGACAGGGGTTATATCCTCGTTGAGGGCGAGCGCATACAGGAGATGGGGGAGGGCGACCCGGTAACCCGGGGCGACCCTGAGGTTCTCGACCTTCGCGGCAGGTTCCTGATGCCGGGCCTTGTGAATGCCCACGTTCACCTGGTCTGGGATGGCTCGGCGGACCCGGACGCCAGGATCAGGGGCCTTTCTCCCACCCGCGTGGCCATGGTGGCGGCCGCCCAGGCCCGCCGCCATCTCGTGGCCGGGATCACCACCGTTAGGGACGTGGGGTCCCTAATGGACACGGTGCTGTCCTTGAGGTGGGCCGTAAATGAGGGGCTCTGGCCTGGCCCCAACATCATCACCAGCGGCGCGCCCCTGACCATGACCGGGGGGCACATGCACCCCGTGGTCGCCTGGGAGGTCGACGGCGAGCAGGATATCCTCAAGGCGGTGAGAAGCCTGATCAAGGCGGGGGTTGACTTGATCAAGGTGATGGCTACCGGCGGGGTCTACACCCCGGGCGAGGAGCCTGGGTCAGCCCAGATGACCGCGGGGGAGATGTCCGTGGCCGTGAGGGAGGCCCACAGGAAGGGGATCCCAGTGGCGGCTCACGCCGAGGGCCTCCAGGGCATCAAGGAGGCCCTGGAGGCTGGGGTTGATGCCATTGAGCACGGCAACTACGCGGGGGAGGAAGCCCTCAAGACCATGAGGGAAAGGGGGGTGTTCCTGGTACCCACGGCCTCATGGTTCCTCAGGGCAAGCCGGGAGGACGCCGTGGAACTAGGGATACCGGGCTACGTCAGGGAAAAGGTCCAGGAGGTGGTGGATGCCCAGCGCCAGAGCCTCCCCGAGGCCATACGAAAGGGGGTCAGGATCGCCGTGGGCACAGACGCCGGGGCTCCCCTGCATCCCCCGGAGAACTACCACATGGAGGTAACCGCCCTCAGGGAGATGGGCATGGACCCCATGGAGAGCCTCAGGGCAGCCACCCTGGTAGGGGCCGAAGCCTGCGGGAGGGACGACATCGGCCGCCTGGAGCCGGGCTGCCTCGCCGATGTCCTGGCCATCGACGGGAACCCCCTGGAACGCCCGGGTGACCTCCTTAGGGTACACACTGTGATGAAGTCGGGACGCCTGGTGGGGGGTGACTCATGGTGAAGGATCCGGCCTGCGTCTACCGGGAATTGGCCCAGAGGGTGATCCGGGAGGCACATCACCAGCTCATGAACCTGGAGTTCGCCGTAGGCCTCGATGAGGAGGTGCAGGCCTCCATGATTGCCAGGCACGGCACTGCGGAGGGCATCTCCTGGGACTGGGTGTGTTTCGGGGGATTCGCCGGCGAGGATATCCTCGACCTCCACGTTGGGGTGCTGGTAGAGCAGCCTGCCTGGACCGGGGGCATCCACGTGGCGAACAGCCTCTGGCCCGGGCTTTCCGGGAGCCTGAGATCGGGTGAGCACTGGTCTAGACACGCGGGTGTACTGCCCGTCTACAGGTACTCTCCGGGGGTTCGGGAACACCAGATGGTAGTGCCCCTGGCCCTGGCCCGAAAAATGGAGGAAAGACGAAAGACGGCAATGGGCCCTGCTGTCCAGACGATAGTGGGTCTTTGCCGTCTCCTTCAAGATGTCTTGTTGCAGGTCAAGAACTAAACGGGGGTGGGATGTTGCTCACGCTGAGGCTGGAGGATGATAACGGCAGGTTTGACTTCCCTGTGAACAGGGTCATCAACGGAGGCTATTCCGGGCGGGACAGGGCCGCTGTCATGGCCCATGTCGAGGAACTGGAGAGGGAAGGGATACCGCCGCCCACTGAAACCCCGGTGTTCTTCGCCATCCCCCGGGACCGCATGACCCTGGGGGACAGCATAGAGGTCTACGGGGACAAGACCTCTGGGGAGGTTGAGTACGTACTCCTCCTCTCCGGTGGCCGGATGTGGGTGGGAGTGGGCAGCGATCACACGGACCGGGAACTGGAACGGCTGGACATCCCCGCGTCCAAGCGGATTACCCCCAATGTCATGGCGTCCCGGGTGTGGTCCTACAATGACATCAAGGACCACTGGGACCAGGTAGTCATCCGGAGCTGGACAGGGCGGGGCAGGAAGACCATGTACCAGGAGGCGGCTCTCTCGCTGATCCTGACCCCCGGCGACCTCCTGGAGCATATGAAGAGGCACGTCACGGGCTCCCTGGAGGGGGCGGTGGTGTACTCCGGGACAGTGGCCGCCCTGGCCAAGGAAGGCCTGGGCGTATCGGACTACTTCGAGTTCGAGATGGAGGACCCCGTAAGGAACCGGCGCATCCAGGGGGCCTACGCTATCCAAAAGATAGACTGGTTCAGGGGGTGACCCCCCTGGATGAAACCGGTCCCGGCACGCCTCCGGGCAGCGCCGGGACCACCCTTTCGGGTATGCGGGGCCAGTCTCACCGGCCCAGCATCCACCTGCATCCCTTCATGACCAGGCCGGCGATGCCCGTGGCCAGGTAGGTGAACCCCTGCTCGTGCCTCCTGGCGGCGTCCCCGGGGCCGGTCACGTAGATGCCCGCCTGCAGGTTAGCCCCCATCGTCTTTCCCAGGATGGTCTCTATGGCCTCCTTCACCACAGGGTGGTCCGTCTCACCGGGGTGCCCCAGGGACACCGAAAGGTCCGTGGGACCGATGAACACCACGTCGATGCCGGGCACCCGCAGGATCTCATCGAGGTTGTCCATTCCCTGCCGGTTCTCCACGTGCACGATGACCAGGGACTCCTCGTTTGCCCTCTGGAGGGCCTGAGGGCCCGTATCAAGCCCATACCTGCCCATGCGCGTGGAGAAGGCCGCGCCCCGGGTACCCAGTGGAGGGTACTTGGCAAAGCCCACCACAGCCTGGGCATCCTCCCTGGTGCAGACCAGAGGCACCTGGACCCCCTTGGCGCCCAGGTCTAGCGGCCTCAGTATCGCCCAGCGACTGGCGCAGGGCACCCTGACTATGGGGTAGATGGAGGAGGCGTAGGCCGAGAGCACCAGGCTCTCAGTGGCCCCGGAGCTGGGGGAGGAGCCGTGCTCCTCGTCAATGATGACGAAGTCGAACCCCTCCAGCGCCACCACCTCCACCAGCTGGGGGCTGGGGATGGCCATGAACACGCCGAGGACGGGCCTGGATGCCTTCAGGTCATGCTTAAGGTTTCTCACCCGCTCTTCCCTCCCTAATGCTAGTTAACAACCCCACCAGGCCTCAACCGGAGGGCTCCAGGGTTACGTGGAAGTCCCCCGCGCCCCTCAGCCGCACCATGAACACCCTCATCCCCCTGGGCCTCTCCAGCGGTGGGTCATCCAGGAATCCCCGGTACTCCCTGTAGGCCGCATGCGCGTCTTCCAGGCTTACAGCCTGGAAGGAAAGGCTGTTTCCAGGGACCACCTGGCTGCACCGGTCAAGGTCAGGCGAGGTCACCACCGCTATCTTGGGGTAGCCCCCCGTTGTCTGGCTGTCCTTCAGCATCAAGATGGGCTTTGCGCCCCCGGGCACCTGTATGCTGCCGTCAGGCACTGCGTTGCTTATGATGTTCGGCCCCTTCTCACTGTGGCGGATGGTGGGCCCGTCAAGCCTGCATCCCATGCGGTTCACCTTTTGGGTCAGGGTGTACTCGGATCCCAGGAGGGTGTCGATGCCCTCCTGGCGGAAGTGGTCAGCCTCAGGCCCCACGATCACCCGCACCCGCTGGCTTGGCCCGAGCCTTGGCCGCAGATCCCGGGGGAGCCGGTTTCCCACCTCGGCGCCGGGCGCCGGGTCATCACAGGGACCTAGAAGGTCCCCGGGGCCGATCCTGCGGCCCTCAAGGCCGCCGAATCCCGTGCGGAGGTCAGTTGAGCGGCTGTTCATCACCAGGGGGACGTCTATCCCACCCTTGATAGCGATGTAGCAGCGGGCACCCGCTGTGTAGCCCCCCAGGGAGAGCCGGGCGCCCCTGGGGAGGAAGAAGGCCTCCCACATGGGCACGGGCCGCCCGTCACAGGTTACCTGGGTCTCGGCCCCTGTCACCGCCAGGGAGAGGTGCTCCAGGGCCTCCAGGACTGGACCGTAGAGGGTTGCCTCCAGGACAGCGGCCCCGGGCGGGCTGCCAACCAGGCTGTTGGCGACAAAGTAGGAAAAGGCGTCCATGGCGCCGCAGGCGGACACCCCCAGCTCCTGGTAGCCTGGCCGGCCTGCGTCCTGCACCGTGGTGAGGAAGCCCCCGTCCAGGACCCTCAACACGGCCGGCCTCACGTTACCCGGACCTCCCGCCGCATGGCGTGGTAAGCGCTATAGTCTATCCTCACGAACCTCACCCTGTCACCCCCCTTGAGGGGGACGGGGGGCTCCTTGCCCACATCGAAGAGGTCCAGCGGGGTCCGCCCCAGGTAGTGCCAGCCCGAAGGGGTGTCGTAGGAGAGGATGGTGACCTGTCGCCCAGCGATGCCCACGGCCCTGGCGGCCACCATGGAACGAGGGGTAGGGAGCCTGGGTGTCTCCAGCCTTTCATCCAGTACCCCCAGGTAGGGCTGGCCAGGCAGGAAGCCTAGCATGAACACGAGGTACTCCCGGGCGAGGAAGATGTCTATGATCTCTTCCCTGGGAATCCCGTGGAGTTTTGCCAGGGCGCCAAGGTCCAGGGCGCACTCGCCGTCAAAGCAAATAGGGACCTCCACGAGGCCTGCCTCCTCCGTTGCCGGGCCAAGGCCCGAGGCCAGGGCCTCAAGGCGCGCCTGGAGCTGGCGGGGACCTGTTATGAGGGGGTCGTAGTAGAGGCAGATCTGGCAGTAGGTGGGTATCGCCTCCAGGAGGCCCGGGATGCCCTCCCTCTGGATGGCCCTGTAGAGCGACTGCACCCGCCTGCTGGTGTCCTCGCTTACCTCCTCGCCAAGACTCACGGCCAGGGCCCTGTCACCGGCCACCCTGAAGGATACCCCCTGCAAGTGGCTCACCCCCCGTCGCTCACACGAGAACACAGCACCTGTCCCCTGGCATTCTATGCCACGGCCCCGCATACCTCCCAAAGACTAGCAGAACCCTTTTCCGCTATGAGGAACAGCCCTTGAAGGAGTCCGGGGGGCACGTACGCAATATTCATTATTTGAGCCAACACATCCGAAGAGGATTCCCGCGAGGAGGGTCTGCCCATGGACCAGCGGCAGGTGGAAGAGGCTTGGGAGAGATACCGGGAGCGAGCCCCCGGAAACGTGCCCCGGGAGGTCATACGGAGCCCTGTGATACCCAGGCCCTGCCAGGGGGTCCTGGAGGAGCTCCGCCGGTTCACCGGGGTCACCGCCACCGTATCAGACATCCTGGATTCACTGGGGGTGGCCGGGACGGTTCCCGCGAGTGTCCTAAGACCGGTGTGCCCCGGCAAGAGCGTGGCAGGTCCCGCCATTACCGTAAGGTACATCCCGGAGCAGCGCACCGCCACCTACGGGCAGTCTAGGTCCATGGCGGGGAGGCTGGGGGACAGGGATGCCTACGCCCTGGCCCGGGAGGGCGATGTAGTTGTCATGGACAACGGCGGCCGTGAGGGGGTGTCCACCATGGGAGGGCTTTCAACCCTCTCCGCTATCCGGGCGGGGATAGCCGCCTGCATAGTTGACGGCGGCGTCCGGGACGTGGATGCCATGAGGGCCGAGGGGTTTCCCGTGTGGAGCAGGGGGGTGACCCCCCTCACAGGGAAGCTCAGGGTCGAGGCGGTTGAGATCAACGGGCCTGTTACCTGCGGAGGGATCAGGGTGAACCCAGGGGACGTGGTGATGGCGGACGATACGGGTGTGGTCAGCATACCCCTGGGCCTTGTCGAGGAGGTGCTGGCCACCCTGAAGGACCTCTCCAGGAAGGAAGAGGCCTTGGTCAAAGCACTCAGGGAGGGCCTCGGCATGGAGGGCCTCAGGAAGATAATGCCCCCGGAGAAGTGGTAGGCGCTGGACACGGGAGGGAAAGGCATGGGAGTCCGCAGGGTTTGGACAGGCAACGAGGCCTGCGCTGAGGCAGCCATAGCGGCGGGGATGAGGTTCTTCGCGGGTTATCCCATAACCCCTGCCAGCGAGATCGCTGAGGTCCTGGCCAGGCGGCTGCCCGAGGTAGGGGGCAGCTTCATACAAATGGAGGACGAGATAGCCAGCATCGGTGCCGTCATAGGGGCCTCAATGGCCGGGGCTAAGTCCATGACAGCCACCAGCGGTCCTGGGTTCTCCCTGATGCAGGAGAACCTCGGGTTTGCCGCCATGGCCGAGGTGCCCTGTGTCGTCGTGGATGTGCAGAGGGTGGGGCCCAGTTCCGGGGTTGCCACCCACCCCGCCCAGGGCGATGTGATGCAGGCGCGGTGGGGGACCCATGGCGACCACCCCGTGGTGGCCCTGGCTCCCTGGTCATCCCGGGAGACCTATGATGTCACGGTGAAGGCCTTCAACATATCTGAGAGGTTTCGCCTACCCGTGGTAATCCTCAGCGACGCTATGGTGGGCCACATGAGCGAGGACATGGAGGTCCCCGGCAGCCTGGAGATAGTGGAACGCCCAAGACCTGGGGTGCCCCCGGAGGAGTACCAGCCCTACAGGGCGGCAGGGGACGGGGTGCCCCCTATGGCCAGCTTCGGCGATGGCTACACCTGGTACACCACGGGGATCGTCCATGACGACACGGGCTTCCCCTGCACGGGTCATCCCCCCACCATAGACAGGGCCATCAGGCGCCTGAACTCCAAGGTGACAGAAGATGTGGCCATGTACGAGGAGTACTGGCTGGAGGACGCCGAGGCGGTCATCGTGGCCTACGGCTCCGTTGCAAGATGGGCCTTGGCGGCGGTCAAGGGCCTCAGGGCTGAGGGGTGCAGGGTGGGACTCTTCAGGCCCGTTATCCTATGGCCCTTCCCCGCCCGGGAGTTAGCCGGTGCCCTGGGCCGCGCTGCCCTGGCGGTGGTGCCCGAGATGAACCTGGGCCAGATCCTGGGGGAGGTGGAAAGGGCCGCCCCTAAGGACGTCCGGGTGGTGGGCGTGAACCGGGTAGACAGCAGGATGATAAGCATCCAGGAGATAGCCGGGGTGGTCAAGGAGGCCTGTTCGTCATGACCGGCGGTTTTGCCAGGACCATCCAGACCTACCTGAGGCCAGAGAGGCTCCCTACCATCTGGTGCCAAGGATGCGGTAACGGCATAGTCATAGGGGCGCTCATCCGCGCCCTGGCGGGGTCGGGGGTAAGGCGGGAGGACGTTGTGGTGGTGTCGGGGATCGGGTGCTCGGGGAGGGCCTCGGGCTACCTCAATCTCCCGGGTTTCCAGCCCACCCACGGTAGGGCGCTTCCCTTTGCCACAGGCGTGAAGATCGCCAATCCCTCCCTCATGGTGGTTGCCATCATGGGTGACGGTGACTGCCTCTCCATCGGGGGAAACCACTTCCTCCACGCCGCCAGGAGGAACCTGGACATCACCGCCCTGGTGCTTAACAACTCCAACTACGGCATGACAGGGGGGCAGTATGCCCCTACCACCCCCAAGGGTGGCCTCACAACCACAACGCCCTATGGCAATGCCGAGCGGGCCGTGGACATACCGGCCCTGGCCCAGGTGGCGGGGGCCACCTACGTGGCACGTTCCACATCCTATCACGCCCTAGAGCTCTCGGGCTACATAAAGAGAGCCTTGGTTCACAGGGGCTTCTCCGTTGTGGAGGCGCTGTGCCACTGCCCAACGCAGTACGGGAAGATGAACCGCCTGGGATCTCCCGTCAACATGCTCAAGCTCCAGCGAGACCTGGCGGTTTCCCAGGCCAGGGCAGCCTCAATGCCCGCCGGGGAGCTGGCAGGGAGGATCATAACGGGCGAGATGGTGAAACCTGAGGGCCAGGGAGAGGAGGACTACACCACGGCCTACGCCCGGGTCATCAAGAGGGCCATGGAACAGGCAAGGCCTGTAGAGGAGACCCATGAATGTATCCCCAGCCTCTCCGGGGGTTACGATCCGCCGCTGGGAAAGCCCACCCTTTTAAGGGTGGGATGAAAGGCGGCATATAAGCCTATCAGATATCTAATTAATCATGGCATAATTAAACCATGAACCCAAACCGATGGAAACGATCAGCAACAACCAAGGCTATTCCGCGGATGAAAAGCCGGATGCCAACCCTATGGACAAGATCGTATTACTGCGAATCAGCCGGCCACATCTCCGAAGAAACGGTTCGCAAGTATATCGAGGAGCAGAAAAACAAGTGAAAACCTACTGCTTCAAGCTGTACCAGTCGAAACGCAATAAGAGGCTCCATAAGGCCCTCAACATCGCGGGGAGCCTCTACAACCACTTGATCGCCCTGCACAGGAGATACTACCGGCTGTACGGAAAGAGCCTCAACGTCAATAAGCTGATGAAGCACATCACGAAACTGAAGAAGAAAAAGCGTTTCGCTTATTGGAACCTGTTAGGCTCCCAGGCGATACAAGATATTGCTCAACGGATCGACAGGGCCTACAAGCTAT